>JAGBMA010000043.1 GCA_017635095.1 Ruminiclostridium sp.
ATGTTGTTTAAATGCGCCTGCGGTGCATTTAAACAACGGACACATTCCTTGATGTCAAGCTCATTTCGTCCTTCGGACGAACAAAAGTGCATGGAAAATCCTAAAATATATAAATTTTCCTTGCACTTTTGCAGCCAATAATTCAGAAATCAAAGAAGAAGGCTCCCTGTTTTCCGGGAGCCTTTCTCTGCTTTATTCAGTTATGTACGTTTATGCTGCCGCTTAGGGTGTGTGCGTCAACGGAGTGTACATTATCTCCACCGGTTTTGAAGCTGGTGTTGCCGTCGGGTGACAAGGACTGGCCGTCGAGGTCGGTCTTCATGCTGCCGGAAGCGCGCTTGTAATTCACGTCGATACCCGATCCTGCAGGGAGCGTGACATCTACCTTACCGCTGAGGAGTTCTATTGAGAGATCGCCGTCCCACTCTGCGTAAGAGAGGTTTATCGTACCGGAAGCGGCTTCGCAGTCCACATTTCCGGATATTCCGGTGAGGTCGGCTTTTCCGCTTGCAAGCTCTACCTTCGTCCTGTCCGCCTTGAACCCGTTCATCTCGATCTTGCCGGATGCCGCTTCGACCTTTACCGAGGAAGCCCTGCGGTCGGTGCAGTTGTTGAGCACCATTTTCCCGGAAGCTATCTGAACGGTCATATCGTCGGCAAATGCGCCGAGCTCCATTGTACCGCTTGCAGCGTTCGCGTCAATACTGTCGGCGGTGAGATCTGTGGAGTGTATCGTGCCTGATGCGAGATTGAGCTTCACGCTCTCATACATCTGCTTCGGAACAGTGAGTGTGAGATCGGAGCTGCGGAACGAGCCGAAGTTGAGCCATGAACCGTTCTTTTCCGTGACCGTGAGCTTTCCGTCCTCAAGAACTGCGGCGAAGTTCACCTTCATGTCGCCCGTCTTGTAAATGACCTCAGTGGTGCCCGCGTCGGAGCATATTATCCGAGCGTCGCAGCTTGCGAGGGAAACCGCGATATCCTTGATCGTATCATTACCGAAGCTGAAGCGGTACTCCTTGTTCTTTTCAAAGTTTTCGTTGATGTTGGTCATATCGTGTCTGAAAAGAATGCCTGCGTTTCCGGGTAAAATATTTTCCATAGCTGAACCTCCGTAAAAAAGATCTCCTATCTCACGTCCTCCGAGAGATATGCTGTAATCGCCGTTTGTTACGCCGAAAGCGGCAACGGTGAAGCCGAATGCGATAGCGCTCACGAGAGCGATTATGCCGAATATCAGAAGCAGTTTTCCTGTTGTTCTCATATTATTCTACCTCCTTGCTTCTGCCGATCTTATGGAACGGCTTGCGCCCTGTGAATACCTTTGCGTGCATATTTACGATAGAGATGCAGATGTTTATGAAGCCTCTGACCGAGCATACCGACGCTATTACGAGCATTCCGCCGAGGGCTGTGAGCATGATGCCGAAGAATACAAGGCTGAGCGGAACGAATCCGGTCACGATGAAGCCGCTGAGGTCAACGAAGAACGAGAGCGCTCCGGCCACGAACACTGCAAGACCCGTGCAGACGAATGATACCGCGACTCCGATGAGTGCGACTATGATGCCTGCGAGGGCGGGCAGCGCCCATGAGAACACGAACACGTCGAGTATTATAGTACCTGTTATCTTACCGGCGCTGGGGGTGAAAGCGTCGGACTTCGGTGCGGCGTACTGCGGGCTTGCATACTGCACGTTCCCGTACTGGGGCGGAGGAGGGGGTGCCGCCTGGGCTTCGGAAGCGCCGAACCCGCTCGTATCGGGCTCGTTTGCCTTTTTCTCCGCGTCCTCTGATATGTATTGCTTGATTATTTCGTCGATGTCGCCGAGTTTGCGGCAGACTTCCTCTTCCGTCTCACCTGCGACCTCGCCGTCCTCGAAATGCTGACGGAAATCGGTGAGAATATCGCGCGAATCGGCGACATTATTGTTTTCGAGCGCAACACGAAGGCTCGAAAGAAATTCTGTTTTAGTGGTGCAGATCATATTTGTTCCTCCCCGTCAAGGATCCGGTCAATAGCGGCGGAAAAGCTCCGCCATTCTTCTTCCTGTTCTTTCTGTACTGCCCTGCCGTCATCTGTGATCCTGTAGTATTTTCGCGGCGGGCCTTCCTGTGACTCGACGATGTACGAGTCTATGGTGCCGGCATCTTTCAGCCGCTTCATGAGCGGATAGATGGTGCCTTCCGTTATATGCATACATCGTGAGATAAGGTTCACGAGCTCATAGCCGTACCTGTCGCCGCGGCAGAGCAGGGACAGAACGCAGAGTTCGAGGGTGCCTCTTTTTAACTGCGACTGCATTTCCGTACCTCCGTTTTCTTATTTGCAAGATACTTTGTGATGCAAGGTATCTTGTATGTTTGTATTATAGCACAAGCTATCTTATTTTGCAAGGTACTATGTGTACAAATAATACCTTGCAATTTGCAGCCTGTTTGTGCATATATCACAAATCCGCCTTTTTGTTCCATAGCCGGCTGAAAAATACCGGTGAGATCGCACTGATCCCATTTTCCATAAACTTTTTTGGCATATTTTGTCAAAAACCATTGCAAAAAAATATTTTATGGTGTATAATATAATCTGTATTACTCTGCAAAGGGTAATTATTTGTGTACAAATTATAATAGTATATATAAGCTTACTTGTGTATTAAGGGTGATAACTATGCTTCATATCGGACTTGATGTGGGTTCGACAACGGTAAAGATCGCTGTTATAGACGAGAAGAACGATTTCGTCTATAAGCAGTATCAGCGCCATTATTCAGACATAAAGAAAACGCTGGCGGAAGTGCTGCTCGCGGGGCTTGAAAAAGTGCAGGACAACGAAGTCACTGCCGCGGTGACGGGCTCCGGCGGCATAAACGCCGCAAAATGGCTCGGTATCCCGTTCATTCAGGAAGTCGAGGCGGGTGCCGTTGCTATCGAGGCGCTCATTCCCGAGACTGATATTGCAATAGAGCTCGGCGGTGAGGACGCGAAGATAACATATCTGCGCGGAGGTATCGAACAGCGCATGAACGGCTCCTGTGCGGGAGGCACCGGCGCGTTCATCGACCAGATGGCAGCTCTTCTCAATACCGATATAACCGGTCTTAACGAGCTTGCGAAAGATTATGAGACGATCTATCCTATAGCGTCGCGCTGCGGCGTTTTCGCAAAGAGCGATATCCAGCCGCTTCTCAACGACGGCGCGAAGAAGTCCGATGTGGCTGCGTCTATCTTCCAGTCCGTCGTAAATCAGACCATAAGCGGGCTTGCCTGCGGTAAGCCTATCCGCGGCAAGGTAGCGTTCCTCGGCGGACCTCTGTTCTACCTGTCCGAGCTGAGGAAGCGCTTCATCGAGACTCTTGACATGAAGCCGGAAGACGTGATCTTCCCGCCGGACGCGAACCTGTTCGTTGCAACGGGCGCTGCTCTTGCGGATAACCGCAGTACCATAAGCGTGAGCGCACTCAAAGAGAAGATAGCGTCCCTCGGGAGCGTTACCGTGCATGAAGTCGAGAGACTTGCGCCGCTGTTCAGCAGCGAGGAGGAGAAGCAGGCTTTTCTTGACCGCCATTCAAAGAATGTTATCCCGACAGCCGATCTTTCTCAGCACAAGGGAAAGTGCTACCTCGGCATAGACGCGGGCTCCACCACCACAAAAGCCTGTCTTATCAACGAAAATGCGGAGATCCTCTACTCCTTTTATAATAACAACCTTGGTGACCCGCTGAAATCGGTCATCGGCATACTTAAAGACATATATTCTAAGCTGCCGGAAGGCGCATACATCGCGAAATCCACTGCCACCGGCTACGGCGAACATCTCATAAAAGCCGCTCTCGGCGTGGACTACGGCGAGATCGAGACTATGGCGCATTACAAGGCGGCGGAGCGTGTGCTGCCCGGAGTTGAGTTCATACTCGACATCGGCGGTCAGGATATGAAGTGTATGCGCGTCAAGAACGGCGAGATCGAGAGCATACTGCTCAACGAGGCCTGCTCGTCGGGCTGCGGCTCATTCATCGAGAATTTCGCCGCGGCGCTCGGTATGACGAGCCGCGAATTTGCAGCCGTAGGTCTTGAAGCCGAACACCCGGTGGATCTCGGTTCCCGCTGCACCGTCTTCATGAACAGCCGCGTAAAACAGGCGCAGAAAGAAGGCGCGTCCGTAGCGGATATCTCCGCGGGACTCAGCTACTCGGTAGTAAAGAACGCGCTTTTCAAGGTAATAAAGATACGCGACCCGAAAGCCATGGGCGAGAAAATAATCGTGCAGGGCGGTACTTTCATGAACGCGTCGGTGCTTCGTGCATTTGAGCTCACCTGCGGCCGCGAGGTGGTCCGTCCGGACAAGGCGGGGCTCATGGGAGCCTACGGGAGCGCGCTTGTGGCGATGCAGCGCGACGACGGCAAAGGTTCGACCGTGTCACCGCTTGAAAAGCTGGAGAATTTCACGATACAGAAATCCACCGCAAGATGCGGAAAGTGCTCAAACAACTGCCTTCTCACTATAAGCAAATTCTCCGACGGCAAGCGCTTCATCACCAACAACCGCTGTGAGCGCGGAGCCGGTACAGGCGCGGGCAAGGCGACTCTTCCGAATATGTACGATTTCAAGTACAAGCGCCTGTTCGAGCACTACAAGCCGATACCTGCCGACGAGGCTAAACGCGGCGTGGTGGGCGTGCCGAGAGTCCTCGGAATGTACGAGAACTACCCGTTCTGGTTCACATTCCTGACCGAGCTTGGCTACAGCGTTCTCCTCTCGCCGAAATCCTCCCGCGACATCTACGATATGGGCATCGAGACGATGCCGTCGGAATCCGTATGCTATCCGGCAAAGCTCTCTCACGGACATATCGAGTGGCTTCTGAAGCAGGGCGCGAAGTTCATCTTCTACCCCTCTCTGACATACGAAATGGATAACGGCGGAAAGGGCGACAACCATTACAACTGCCCTGTCGTCGCCACATACAGCGAGGTCATCAAGAACTCGGTGCCCGCTCTTCGCGATCACGATGTGAAGTTCATGAACCCGTTCCTGCCGATATACGATAAAAAGGCGATGACAAGGCGCATCGTCGAGGAGTTCTCTCCCCTCGGGATAAGCGGCGAAGAACTCGGTGCGGCTCTTGCGAAAGCCTACGCCGAGGACGCCAGGTTCAAGGCGGACGTGCATAAGGAAGGCGAACGCATACTGAAACTCCTCGAAACGGAGGGCAAGAAGGGCATAGTTCTTGCGGGAAGACCGTACCATGTTGATCCCGAGGTAAACCACGGCATACCGGAGATGATAAACGGCTACGGCTACGCTGTGCTCACAGAAGACAGCATAGCGCATCTCGGGGAACTGCCCCGCCCGATACGCGTCGTGGATCAGTGGATGTACCACAACCGCCTCTACAACGCCGCCGCGTTCGTGTCCACGAGAAAAGATCTCGAACTCGTGCAGCTCAATAGTTTCGGCTGCGGACTTGACGCGGTGACCACCGACGAAGTGCAGGAGATACTGCAGGGAAGCGGAAGAATGTACACCCTGCTCAAAATAGACGAGGTCAACAACCTCGGCGCGGCGAGAATAAGGCTCCGTTCGCTCATCTCCGTAATGGAAGAGCGTGAGCGCACCGGCTATGTTTCGGACAAGAAATACACCGGTTATCAGCGCCAGCCTGTTTTCACAAAGGAAATGAAAGGGCGCTACACGATACTTGCACCGCAGATGGCGCCGTATCACTTCGAGCTTCTTGAAGCCGCGTTCCGCTATTCGGGCTTCAACTTCGTGGTGCTCAAGGATTACTCGAAGCAGATCGTTGACACCGGACTGAAATATGTGAACAACGACGCCTGCTACCCGTCGATACTCACGGTAGGCCAGCTCATGAACGCGCTTGAGAGCGGTAAGTACGATCTTTCAAAGACCGCCCTGCTCATAACCCAGACCGGCGGCGCGTGCAGAGCCACGAACTACATCAGTATGATAAAGAAAGCGCTTGCGGACGGCGGATACGCCGATACCCCGCTTCTTTCCCTGAACTTCAACGGCTTTGAGAAACAGCCCGGTTTCAAGATCACCCCGTCCCTTGCGATACGCGCATTCATGGGCGTTGTTTACGGCGACGCGATCTGCCGCTGTCTCTACAGAGTCCGCCCTTATGAGATCGAAAAGGGAAGTGCGGATAAGCTCTACGAAAAGTGGAATGAATATCTCAGGGAAGACCTGAAGCATATAAGCTTCCGGCGCTATCGCCAGAATCTGAAACAGATGGTGAAGGAGTTCGGCGAGCTTCCGGTGTATGATGTCGAGAAACCCCGCGTCGGCGTAGTCGGCGAGATACTCGTGAAGTACAGCCCCGCCGCGAACAACGACGTTGTAAGGTTCCTTGAATCCGAGGGTGCCGAGGCTGTTGTCCCCGATCTTATGGGCTTCATCTACTTCTTCTGCGATCATGCCAATTCCCGCAAGGAGTTCCTTACCGTTTCGGGTGCAAGATACTTCTTCAGCAACGAAGCGATAAAGCTGCTTGAACGGCTGGAAAAACCGTTCATCGACGCGATAAAGGGCACGAAGTTCGGTGGGTTCACTCCAATATCGGAGATGAGGGAGCTGGTGGACGGTATCGTCTCGACCTGCAATATCGCGGGCGAGGGCTGGTTCCTGTCGGCAGAGATGCTTGAGCTTCTCGAAAGCGGCGTTTCCAATATTATCTGTATGCAGCCTTTCGCCTGCCTGCCGAACCACGTTACCGGCAAGGGCGTTATCGGCGAACTTCGCAGACGCAATCCCGAATCCAACATCATCGCCGTTGACTACGACCCGGGCGCTTCCGAGGTCAACCAGATCAACCGCATAAAGCTCATGCTGACGGCTGCGCTCAAAAAGATAAAGAACAAGGACAGGCTCGCAGTACCGGAAGCGGAAGTCACCGACAGTTATTCGGAGCTTCTCGATAAAAAGGCTATATAATATAATTGTGCGGTATCGGGAAAATGTAAGTAAAATTTACCTGAAAGGTATTGACAAGTAAGCGGGACTGTGGTAATATATAGTTACAGTAAATCTGATTTACTTTCATGACCGGATACTCATTGGAAAGGAATAAGTTATGGCTGAATTCAAATTCACAGACGCAGGAAAGAACAACACCCAGAAAAGCGGCGGCTCCGGCGCGAAGACCGGTTCGATAATATTCGCTGTCGTAATAATAGTGATCGTGCTCGCAGTGCTGTTCAACTGCTTCACAATAGTTCAGGAAGGCTTCATCGGAGTCAAGTACCAGTTCGGAAAGATCGTCGAGGACGACCTCTCCGCGGGTCTCAATTTCCGCATACCTTTCGTCGAGGAGATACAGGAAGTCGATATCCGTGACCAGATCTATTCTGTCACAGCCGACGCCTACACAAGCGACACCCAGAGCGTCAACGACCTCCAGCTCAAGCTCAACTACCGCTATTCAAGCTCCATGCTCTCCAGCATAATCCGCGAAACGGGCATCAATAACGTTGAGAACAAGCTTCTCGTTCCCAATGTTGCAAAGATCGCAAAGGACGCTATCGGTAAGGTCAAAGCGGAGGACCTTGTCCAGTCCCGTTCGCAGGTCCAGAACTCCATACAGGAAGAGCTCACAAGCGTGCTCAGCCCTTATGGGATCATTGTTACCGCGTTCGCTATCGAGAACCTTAACTTCGACCCCGCATTCGAGGCTTCGATACAGGAAAAGGTAATTGCAGCCCAGGACGCCCTGAAAATGGAGAACAAGACCAAGGAAAAGGAAGAGGAAGCAAAGCAGATAGTTATCGCGGCTCAGGCGGACGCAGACAGCCAGGTGGCTATCGCAAAGGCGGAAGCGGAAGCTATCTCCCTTATTGAGGAACAGCTCTCCAACAGCCCGAACTATATCGAGTACTACACGATACAGAAGTGGAACGGCATTCTCCCGCAGGTGATCGGCGGCGACGGCATCAACCCGTTCGTTTCCATAACCGGCGGCAGCGGAAGCACACAGACAAGTGCTCCCCGTACCTCCACGGTCCCGACCCCGGTAACAACGGCTGACACAGCGGAATAAACGCATACCACACAATTGAATAAATGCAGCCTTACGCGCATTTCCGGCGCGTAAGGTTTGTATTGTTTTTTCGGAAAGGACATTTATGAGTTATACAGAGCTGAAAAAAAGAGTTCTTGAAAGATTTTTTGCAAGATCCAACGATATGCAGAAAAAGGCAATATTCCGTACCGAAGGAGCGCTGCTCATAATCGCGGGCGCCGGAAGCGGAAAGACCACCGTTCTGTGCAACAGGATCGCGAATATGCTTCTCTTCGGCGACGCGTACCACAGCACATACGAGCCGTCGCTCACGGCGGAGGAGACCGCGTTCCTCCAGGCTTACGCCAACGGAAAGTACGACAACACCCCCGAGGTGTCAGAACGTCTCTCCGGGATCATAGGTCATAATATCGCTACGCCGTGGAAGATACTCGCCGTTACGTTCACCAACAAGGCCGCCGCGGAGCTGAAAGAGAGGCTTTCGCGCATGAACGCGCCGGCAAGCGAAGTGTGGGCAGCCACGTTCCACTCGACCTGCGTGCGCATTCTCCGCAGGAGCATCGAGGCTATCGGCTACCAGAAGAATTTTGTGATCTACGATACCGACGACAGCAAGCGCGTGATAAAATCCGTTCTCGAATCCATGAATATATCCGACAAGACCTTCAACCCGAAAGTCATTATGAACACTATATCCCGCGCTAAGGACAAACTCATAACGCCCGAGCAGTTCCCCACCACCAACAGCGACGGAAAAGCGGATTTCCAGCTCGGCGTGATACGGGACGTTTACGTTGAGTACCAGAAGCGGCTGAAAGCAGCGAACGCCCTCGACTTCGACGATATCATCATGAAGACCGTGCAGGTTTTCAGAGCCGATCATGAGGTGCTCGAATACTGGCAGAGGCGCTTTGACTACATCATGGTGGACGAGTACCAGGATACGAATATGGCGCAGTACGAGCTCGTGAAGCTTATCGCCGGCGGGAGCGGCAATCTCTGCGTCGTGGGCGATGAAGACCAGTCTATCTATCGTTTCCGCGGCGCTACTATCGAGAACATTCTCTCTTTCGAGAAGGAGTTTGATGCAGAAGTTGTAAAGCTTGAGCAGAACTACCGCTCTACCTCCAACATACTCGATGCCGCAAACGCCGTTATCCGCAATAATACTCAGCACAAGGACAAGAGACTCTGGTCGGATCTCGGCGCGGGGGACAAGATACAGGTCTATCGCTTCTCCGACGAACAGGCGGAAGCTCTTTTCGTTGCAAACGAGATACTCAGCAACAAGAAAGAGGGAAGCAGCCTTTCCGACAACGCCATACTCTACCGCAACAACGCCCAGTCCCGAAGCTTCGAGCTTTCTCTCGGGAAAATGGGCATACCGTATGTTATCGTGGGCGGCACGAAGTTCTACGACCGCAAGGAGATACGGGATATGCTGGCATATCTGAGCGTTATCTGCAACCCCTATGACACCGTGCGTCTTTCGCGTATCGTGAATGAGCCGAAGCGCGGCATAGGCGACACCACATGGGCGGAAGTCGAGAACATAGCGCTTGCCTGTGGGATAAGCCCTATAGAGACGATGGAGCGCTGTGAGGAATTTGCGTCCCTCACTAAGAAAGCGAAGGCTCTCAAACCGCTTGCCGCGATGTTCAGGGAGCTTATCGACACTGCGGACGAGCGCGAGATAACGGATATCCTCGACGACGTGCTCCAGCAGTCCGGTTACAGCGATATGCTCATCTCCCAGGGCGATGAGGGTCTCGGAAGGCTTGAGAACATCAAGGAGCTCAAATCCTCCATGATCCAGTTCTGTGAGGAAAACGAGAGCCATAACCTGTTCGATTACCTTGAGCAGGTAGCGCTCATCTCCGACCTTGACAGCTATGACGATACCGACGACAGGGTAACGCTTATGACGATGCACTCGGCAAAGGGTCTTGAGTTCGCGAACGTTTACATAGTGGGCGCGGAGGAGAACATCTTCCCGGGATACCGCAGTCTCGGCGATATGTACGAGCTTGAAGAGGACAGAAGACTTTGCTACGTTGCAATAACGAGAGCAAAGCGGAAATTATACATAACGACCGCAGCGTCACGACTTCTCTACGGTCAGACGCAGCATAACAAGAGATCAAGATTTATAGACGAAATACCGGGGGAATATATGGAATACAATGATAAGACAATGAAAACAGCAATGAGTGAGAGGACATACGGCGGAAGAAAGCAGTCCACCTATCTTCAGGATCGTTCCGCTGCGCAGGCAGCGAAGGCTGCCGCGGAGCCGTCCGGCGAGTCTTTTGCGCCCGGCGACAGAGTGAGCCACCGCAAGTTCGGCGAGGGCACGGTTATCTCCGCTGCCGCGCTCGGCAACGATACGCTTCTTGAGATAAGTTTCGATACGAGCGGCACGAAGAAGCTTGCTGCCGCATACGCAAAGATCACGAAGATCTGAACGTCGTTTAGTGCATTTGCTTAAATTTTTTGTAAAAATTTCTACATCTGCAAGGAAATATTTTTGAAAAATTGTAGAAATTTTTATAATAATGTGATATAATAAATTGATGTATTATGCAAATTTGCGTGATGATCGCTGCATAAACTGATATTTAACGAAAAGAGATGATATATATGGCAGATCCTATCGACGGAACCATTAACCTTGAAGTTGACGACAAGTTCATGAACGCAAGACTCAGTATCCAGCCTGCCAAGAACGGCGGAAAGGAAGTTACCGAGGCAGCAGTGCGCGAAGCTATCGCGCTCAACGGTATAAGATACAACATCGATGAAGAAGCTCTCAAGACCGCCTTTACCAACGGCGGACTCAGCGTTCTGCTCGCAAAGGGTGAACCGCCCGTTGACGGCAAGAACGGCTATCTTGTGTACCACTTCGAGAGAAAGAGCGGAGCACAGATGAAGGCTGATGAGTTCGGCAACGTGGATTTCCGCGATCTCGGACTTATCCAGAATATCGAGAAAGATACAGTGATCGCCGATATATTCCCCGAGACCACAGGCTCGCCCGGACGTGACATACGAGGGATCGAGCTCCCGCAGTACCCCGGCAAGCCCGCGAAACTTGCGGTAGGGAACGGGGTCGCTCTCTCCGAGGACGGAAAACACCTCATGGCGGCTGTACAGGGCAACCTGCGCTGGAACAAGGATCATTTCGTCGTTGACAAGGAGCTCGTTGTGGGCGATATCGACCTTTCCGTTGGCAATATAGATTTCATCGGCGATATAACCATAAAGGGCAATGTGAACGAAGGGTTCATTGTGCGCTCCGGCGGCAATATCTCCATAGCCGGCAACGTAACGGGCGCTACGATCGAAGCTGACGGTAACATCACCGCGAAGCTCGGCTTCGTGAGCTCGAAGATAACCGCGGGCGGCGATATAACCGTAAGCTTCGGCGAAAACTCCGAGATACACGCGGACGGCTCGATCAAGGCACAGAGCTTTGTAGGCTGCACGGTGGTCTGCAACGGTCCCATGACTGTCCAGGGCGGAAAGTCCGTCATAGTCGGCGGAAAGTACACCTGCCTCTCGGATATAGAAGTAAACTACATAGGCTCCGATTCCTATGTGCGCACGCTTATCGTGCTCGGTAATGTGGCAGTCCTCGCGGAGGAACTCCAGGAGCTTAAAAATAACCTGAAGAACTACGAAAACCAGCTTACCCAGCTCGACATGGTGGTAACTACGCTCCAGCAGCAGAAGAAGATCGCCCCCCTCACTCCCGAGAGAGACGAGATGTTAAAGCGCTCCATAAAGGCGAAGTTCAGCCACATGGGTCTTATCAAGGAGACGAACGAGCGCATCGCGGATATCGAGCATGAGATCGAGAACAACAACGATCTCTGCGTAAAGGTGAAGAGAGCCGCGTTCCCGGGCGTCACAGTCAGGATAAACAACGCTCAGCTCGTTGTTGCAACCAAGAGCGGAGCCTGCACCATAAGAATGAATGAGAACAACGATGTTGTCATGCGCTGACGCGGAAGGAGGACGTACCGTTGTCTGATACGGCGAGACGGAGCTTCGTTTCCGTGAAGGACGTGTATAAGCGCTATAAAATGGGCGAGATCACGATAAACGCGTCCGACGGCATAACTTTCGATATAGAGAAAGGCGAACTCGCGATAGTGCTCGGACCTTCCGGTTCCGGCAAGACCACCGTGCTCAATATGCTCGGCGGCATGGATACTATCGACGAGGGAAGCATTGTCGTGGACGGAAACGACATCGCGCGGTATTCGCGCAGGGAGCTCATAACATACAGAAGATACGAGATAGGGTTTATCTTCCAGTTTTACAATCTTATCCAGAACCTTACCGCGAAAGAGAATGTTGAGCTCGCGGCGCAGACCTGCAAGGATTTCGTTCCCGCGGACGAGATGCTCCGTCAGGTGGGCCTCGGGGAAAGGCTCGACAACTTTCCGGCGCAGCTTTCGGGCGGTGAACAGCAGCGTGTGGCGATTGCCCGCGCCCTTGCCAAAAAGCCGAAGCTTCTGCTTTGCGACGAGCCTACCGGCGCCCTCGATTACAACACGGGCAAGATGATCCTGAAGCTTCTGCAGGATACCTGCAGAGAGCGGGGAATGACGGTCGTGCTCGTAACGCACAATTCAGCTATAGCACCCATGGCGGACAGGGTAATATACTTAAAGAACAGCCGTGTCATAGACGAAGTCGTGAACGGCGACCCGACGCCGGTTGAGGATATAGAATGGTGATGACGTGAACTTTCATGTCATGCCGAAAAAGGAGATAATAAACAAGAAGGGACAAATTGAAGATGAGCTTTCTTATTTCAAAGCAAGCCGTGTTCAACCAGAGTGGCGGTACAGATATGTACCAGATGCTTTTTACTTTCGTTAGCAAAAAGAACCCGCTTGGCGATGAGGAACTTGTAAGCGAATCCGAGATCGAGGACGCCAAAGACTACATAAAACGGAACATGGATACGATCTTCGACAGGAAGCTTGCATACATAAGGTTCACACACCTTATGCTCGACAACAATTTCCATGAACTGTTTTTGAAGGAAAAACTTGTGATAGAGCTGCCGACGGAGCTTCTTGCAGACCCGGTATCGCTCCAGCAGTGCATGAGACTCAAAAGGCTCGGCTATACGATAGCGCTCTCGGGATTCATGTACAGCGAGGACAATGAGGAGCTTTTCAAGTTCGCTGACATTCTGCGCTTCGATATAACCGGTGACAGCGATGAGATCGCATATACCGTTAAGAAGTGTCACGAACGCGGAAAGCGTGCGCTTGCGGCAAATGTTGAGGAGCAGGAGCATTTCGAGTTCGCGCGCGAGATCGACATAGATTATGTCTGCGGCGGATTTTTTGCTAAGCCGGTGCTTGAAACAAAGCGCTCCGGCGGACCCATGATAAAGACGTTTCTGCAGATACTGGCTCTGCTTTACAGCCCCGACCCGAATATAGAATACATCTCGGCTGTAATATCCACCGACCCGGTGCTCACCATCAAGCTGCTGAAAGTCATCAACCAGCTCTGCGCCGATAAGGGCAACACCGTATCTACCGTGCGTCAGGCGCTTGTAATGCTCGGTATCGACAGGCTCAAGGAGTGGATCTACCTCGTAGGTCTTCAGAGACTCAACCGCAATTCCCCTGCGGAGATACTCCGTCTCGCGCTTTTCAGAGCCCGTTTCTGCGAGCGCATCTCCAGGAATGCAGGCGGAAGCGTAGGCTCACGAAGCAACGAAGTGTACCTCATGGGTCTTATCTCTATCGTCACCGGAAGCCGTGATGAAGAAGCCCTCAAGCGCGCTCTCAGCGACCTCCCCGTGTCGCAGGAGATCAAAGAGGGTATCACCGGCGGCGGTGTGTTCGGAGATATATTCAACCTGTCAAGAAGCTATGAGCAGGGTGAATGGGAAAGCGTAGCCGTACTCGCTCAGGCGTGCAATATGGACTTTGAAGTGCTCGCAAACGAGTATATCGAAGCTCATAAATTTGTGAAAAAGTACGGAAATTTCGCTTGATGAAGCCCCGGAATGCAAAAAAATACGGAAAATACATTTTTCCTCTTGACAAGGGAACAAAATTTGTTTATAATAATATAGCTGTTATTTAGTGGGGGAACTGTACCCCCTGATAAATATAATAGAATGCACAGATAATGAATGGAGGTATATCGAGATGAAAAGAACATATCAGCCTAAGAAGCGCCAGAGAAAAATGGAGCATGGCTTCAGAAAAAGAATGAAGACTGCAAACGGCCGTAAGGTGCTTGCAAGAAGACGCGCAAAGGGCAGAAAACAGCTCACATATTAAGCTGATGGGCGAATTTTCAAAACGGTTTTACGTCATAAAAAAAGACCGCGAGTTCCGATACCTTTATAAAAAGGGAGTCTGCTGCCCGAGCTACGGGTTCGTGTGCTACTACAGACCCAGTAACCGCCGCAGAAACAGATGCGGTATTGTTACAGGGAAAAAGATCGGTAACGCGGTCACAAGAAACCGTTCGAGAAGAGTTATACGCGAGGCTTTCAGAATATTCGACAACGAGCTCCTGAAAGCTACCGATAAGCGCTTCGACTTTATCTTCGTTGCAAGAGAAAAGACCGTAACGCTCAAATCTACACAGATACTCGGAACTATGCGCGTAAAGCTCATGCCCCTGCTCACGGGAACGCAGGACAAGAAGCCGGAAAGCGGCGGCAGAAGACCCGCCGGGGACCGGAAGCAAAAAGAATGACAATGTGCCAATGAAATACTTACTGATCGGATTGATAAAGCTATACAGAATGACATTGTCTAAAATGAAGCCGCCTTGCTGCCGGTTTTATCCGACTTGCTCCGTTTACGGGATCAATGCGATAAGACGGTTCGGTTCTGTCAGGGGCGGCTATTTGACTGTTAAAAGGATCGTGAGATGCAATCCGTTCAGCGCCGGCGGATATGACCCCGTGCCGGAGGAGTTTTCTTTTTTTAAAGGTGCAGATCACAGACAGAAAGAAATAAAGGTCATAAAAGAAAATAAAGGGTGATAGATCATAAATTTCCTCTATACGCTGATAGGAACACCGCTCGGATATATCATGTGGGTGTGCTACGCTCTCGTACAGAACGTAGGCTGGGCGATCATAATATTTACACTCATAATGCGTGCGGCTATGTTCCCCATAAATCTGAAACAGCAGAAGAATACTGCTATCTCTCAGCTCTATATGCCGAGAGTAAGAGAAATACAGACCAAGTATAAGAATAACCAGGAGAAACAACAGGAAGAGCTCATGAAGCTCCAGAAGGAGGGCTATAACCCCACGGGCGGCTGTCTTCCTATGGTTCTTACTTTCGTGATACTCTTCGGTGTCATCGACGTTGTTTATAAGCCCATGACCCACATGGAGCATTTCAGCGGCGAGAACATAAATGCTATCGTTTCCTCGGCAAGAGATGTGGATATCGCACAGACCCTGCTTGCAAACAAAGACGATTATGATGCAGTCCTTGAGTATTTTGCGGACGGAGCCACTCTCACATATGTCGAGAGCGAAGTGGTGGGCGACGACGGCAAAAAGACAAAGACCAACAACAGAATAGTCGCGCCCGAGGGATTTGTCCTGGACAATGTCAAGAAAGAGACTGTGGTCACACAGGCTGTGCTGGACGAGCTCTACCCGCTCCTCAAAGCAAGCAACAAGAATGATATCCTCGCGTCTCTCTATGCGAACAGCTCGCGTCTCTCCGATCAGGTACGAAACGGCCTTATGCAGATCGTGACCAACTACGGCGACCAGACGCTCTACAGAGAGCTCCGCGCCCTCAACTGCTACGGCAGGAGCGACATTAACGCTCAGCTTGTGGTGGATAACGCCGGTATTGACAGCGTGACAGCCGACAGACTCGAAAAACTCAGCAATAATATCTACTTCCTCGGCATAAACCTCGGAGAACAGCCGCGCTGGGAGTTCAACGAGCTTATCATTATTCCGATAATCGCGTTCGTTTTCTCTTTCGCCCAGATGTATATCCAGCAGTACCTCATGGAGAAGCAGAACCCCGAGCTTGCAAAACAGCAGGGCTCCATGAAGATAATGCTCCTTATGATGCCGTTCGTTTCACTGTTCATCGTGTTCAGCGTTCCTGCCGGTGCAGGTTTCTACTGGTCGGTATCGTATCTGTTCGGTATCCTGCAGAGTATTATAATGTACAAGTTCTGGCCTTCCGACAAGATAAGAGCCGAGGCACAGGCGAAGATGGACGCGGCGGCAGCAGCCAAAGAACAGCGCGCTACAGTCATAACCGTTGACGCCGAAGGCAATAAGGTAGAAAAGACCGAACGTGTATCAAAGCTTACACAGAAAGAGATAAAAGAGCTCAATAAAAAGAAGCTTGAAGCGGCAAGAAGAGCAGACGCCGAAAAGTACGGGGAAGAGTATGTGGAGTCACCGGATGATGACGACTTCTGATCGGAAGAAAGGACAGTTATAAATGGAAAAAATATACAGTGCAAAGACCGAAGAACTTGCCAAGGAGCAGGCGATAAATGAATTCCGTGCGCTCGGGATAAGCGAGAACGACATTACGTTTGAAGTGATCGAGCAGCCGAGAAAAGGCATTTTCGGTATGAAAGGCGATTTCAAGATAAAAGCCTCCGCTGCAGATATACAGGCAGATGAGCCTGAGCAGACAGAAGCCTCTGCGCCGGTTCAGGAACCTGCGAGAGAGGAAGATGCCGGCGATATGCCCGAACAGCAGATCTCGGCCCCCGCAGACGATGTTGATGTGCTTGCAAGCGAGAAAGTGGTAAATGCACAGAAGTATCTCAAGAAGGTGCTTGATGCGCTCGGACTTGAGAACTATACGATAAACACCGAGAAGAACGGTGATACGGTTGTCCTTGATATCGTCGGAGACAAGCTCGGTGTTGTCATAGGCCGCCGCGGTGAAACGCTTGATGCGCTCCAGTACCTCACGATCCTTGCGAGCAATAAGGCTGAAAACTCCTATTGCAGGATCTCGGTAGATTGCAACGGCTACAGAGCAAAGAGAAAAGAGACTCTCGAAGCACTTGCGGTTAAGACTGCACACAGAGTATTAAAGCAGGGCAGACGAGTTACCCTTGAGCCCATGAACCCCTATGAAAGACGCATCATACACAGCAAGGTCGCTGAGATCGAAGGCGTTTACAGCAACTCCGTCGGCGAAGAGCCTTTCAGAAAGGTCGTTATCTCGTCCAATACCAAGCCTGCCTACAGCGGCAGAGGCGAGCGCGGCGGAAAGCGAGAGCGCGGTGAGCGCCGCTCTTACTCCACCGGAAAGAGCTATCGCCAGTCAACCGGCTTCTCCACCTCATTTGAGAGAGAGTACAAGCGTGCTCAGGCTGAGCAGCCTATCGAGTACTCTAAGGAGACTGTGGAACTTGAAAAGAGTACATCGCTCTACGGTAAGATCGAATTATGATGATTGCGGGGCAGTTGCAGCGTCACGCTGTCTGCCCCTTTTTACTGGGCTGTCGCCAAGCGGTAAGGCAAGGGACTTTGACTCCCTCATCCCGTGGGTTCAAATCCCGCCAGCCCAACCATCTTTACAGGACAAAAAGTATATACAGCCCACAAACGGCACAGATAAGCCGAATGTGGGCTGTATTACTTTTGTTTTTCAAAATTCCGACAGGTGTATATTTTCGACAGGGATTGGGTAGGTGGAGGGGATTGAACCTATTATAGGTGCGCCAATAGACTAAGGTCATACGGTACACTTACTCCAATAGAATTGTTCTAATACGGTGAAGCTTATCCCTTTTCCTTACTCCACAATTTCCTGCATTTACACTCTCTTGACCCGAATATCGGTAACAGCGCACTGATCTCCCGTTAGGGCTAAATATAGATCATCTGTGCCGTCCTGTACGCTCGTACTGCTGATGATAGCGATGCCCGCAGCTTCGGTCTGCATAACTACTCTGCCGCCTTCTTTCCTGATCCCGACAACGCAGTCAAGCCCCTGCTTGTTCTGATCAAGCCACGAATCCCATGATTTAAAGCCGCTTGTTTGCTCTATACTGACCTCGTTGATGACATTCTCGGTGGATTCCCAGTTCTCGCCGTTCAGCTTAAGAAGCAGATATTCGTGATAATCGTCACCGTCGATCTGTCCGTTTGCCGATGAAAATATGCAGAAATACGGGCAATGCCATACAAGCCGCGCCGTCGGATAGCTCATAGTGTGGAAGGAGAGCGTCATACCGTCACTGATCGGGATGCCGACCGAAGAGGAAGCTCTCGGACCGTCCACCTCGATATTCGGTATATCACCGACAGGACAACCTTTGATATAGCTGATCTCCTCGGCGATACGCGGGATCACGGTATCACCGGCTTCCCGTGTACCCGTATCCATACGCAGATTGTGTATGATACAGTTTTCGCCGGTGATCGAGAGATAAGTATAGCGCGCGGGGTCGGGCAGCGCAAGTATAACGTCGAACGCGCCGGTTTCCGTTGATACGCGGATCAGAGCATGATCCCTGTTCCGTATCGCATCGATCCTGTACCGCTTGCCGTTTTCGGGCTCGCCGATGCATGACCTCCCGGCGTCTATACCTCCGTCAGTCATCCTGACTTCAGACTTTCTCGCGCCTGACGCGGTGACCTGACCGTCAAGCCTGATCCTCGCGTATTCATAATAAAGCAAATCCTTGTTATTCTCCTCACCGTGATGTACCTGTCCGTCCAGCGAGTCGAAAACGATCAGCGTTGGCAGAGAGTCGGAAGCGGAAGCCCCGTCATCAGGCTGACAGCAGAAGGTGAAACTGATAATGTCCTTTGAGATGACGATCCCGTCCGAACTATCGTGATAGATCGACTTGCATCGCAGGCTGTCCACTTTTGCGATATTTTCTCCGGATATCCTCTCCTTCATATTATATTCGATATCAAGGTCGATAAGTTCTCTGACGGTGTAATACGTCCCGTCGGGCTTGCGGGGCTTTTTCTGTACCGTGAACGGCTGGCACTGAAATGAACAGGTCATCCGGCGCAATGCGCACACATAATCGAGAACGTCCTGCATAGTGCAGGGAAAATCAAGCTTTGCAATGATGCTGAAAAGGAACTGCGATGCACACGAAAAACACTATGGCCCGATAGCTTCCTGCCGAGGATGCCCGTTTTTCGGTCAATTGACTACGGCTGACGGAAAAAGTCAGTATAAGGGTTGTAAGATTGCTGATTTAGCCCCATTTGAATGGAATTTTTTAGAAGAGGTGAAATAAATGGAAATAAATAGATTCCCACTGAAAGAATGTCCGTTCTGCGGCAAAGAAGCTGAATTGCTGTTTGATGAAGCAGATCACAGAGAGTACACCTATGTCGTATGTTCGGGCTGCGGAATAAAGACACAAAGATTTTATGCGTGTGTTGAGGAATGCGCAATGCAGCAAGCCGCAGACACTTGGAATAAGCGATATACAGAAAGTGAGGAAAAATCATGATAGAATATGGATTACCTTTTGCTATGACAGATGCGTTACCAAACGAAAACACGGACGATCTGCCCGTCGATATTGTCGTAACGCCCGTTAAGGTCGTTATGAAGCGGATACGCTGTAAGAAATGCGGAAACACTCTTATTTCGCAAGGCGTATCTATCATTAACCCGGATAAATATGGTTATCATTGCCCCGTCTGCAACAACGACTATATCAGCACAGTAAAATATCCCGCAATATGCTTCGTGGAAAGCGAGGAAGACTAATGAAACCTATATATAAAACTAAGGGGGCAGCGCATGAGTACGGAGAGCTTGCATTGAATATTTACACAGGCTGTCCGCACCAGTGCTTCTACTGTTATGTTCCGAACGTTATGCATTGTGACCGGGAAAAATTCCATACCGACATCAGACCGCGCCCAAATATCATCGAAGAGACCCGACGGCAGCTCGAAAGGGAACGGATCACATGCAAGCGCATACATCTCTGCTTCACCTGTGACCCGTACCCGACCGGGTACAACAGCTCCGTGACCCGGGATATTATCAAGCTCCTAAAGGAATACGGTAACTGCGTGCAGATCCTCACCAAAGGTGACGGCAGTCGAGACTTTGATCTGCTTGACCTTAATGACTTCTATGGTATCACACTCGACGGAAGCGAAAGCAATGAAGAAGCTTTGTCAAGGGTACGTCCGCTGAAAAAGGCTCACGATCTCGGCATTAACACATGGATCTCTTTTGAACCGGTCATTGACCCGGATCGTGTTCTGTGGGACATTGCGTGGCGGGCTCAGAAAGCCGATAAAATAATGATCGGAAAGCTCAATTATCACAAGTCCAGTGTCGATTGGAAAGCCTTCGGGCATAGGGCAGAATCCATGTGTAAGAGCTGCGGAAAATCATTCTATATAAAGGACAGTCTCAGAAAGGAAATGGAGAAATGAATGTTATAGACCTTATCGAAATCAAGCACCTCAAGGGCGAGCAGAAGGAGCTCGCAGAGACTATTGGTATCGAAGCCTATAGGAAGCTGCTGCTTAATTACAGCGGCGACAGACTGTTTATTTCACGCTTTGACACTATCGTTTCTTACAATAAGGAAGAGCTTATAAGGGCTGCTATAGACAAGTTCTCGGAAGCTGAGATTATAAGCTTTTTCCGCATCTCAAAACGTGAATTTGAGCGTATCAGATTAGGCTGTAAATGAATAAAAGAGCCTGTTTTACGGGCTCTTTTACTTGCGTACAGCCTGCATAAAAGCTGTATAATATGCAGGGATTTGCGAATATTCTTGCAAAAATCGAGTATTAAAATTGGTGGAAAAGTTGTTGAAAATTTAGTTCCGCGTGTTCCGCGTGAAATTTTGAGTTTTCAACCGTTTAAATGCATTTTTCATTTTGTGTCAAAATTTTTCTTAAACGCTTAACCGAGCGGTTTGAACGGCATTTGAACAGAAATTTAAACGAAAAAGTTTTCAACCGCAAATATAACAAATCGTATAATCGACAACAAATATTCTCTGACAAGCAAAATGAAAAATCTTTCACAAGCTAACGGTTTTAAATGCCGGTTTTCGGCTTGGTTACGCTATTTGTTCGGTATATCACCGGTTATCTCGGGTTATCACGTTTTTTTCATTTTCCTTGTCAAATAACACTTGACAAGTTCTTCTCTGACGATATGCTGCGGGATAGCTTTTCGGTAGCTTCGGTTTGAGGTCATGGCATCATAAGCATCGGCGACCGCGATGATACGCGCAATCTCCGGTATCTCCTCACCCTTAAGACCTTCGGGATAGCCCCTTCCGTTGTAGCGCTCGTGGTGATAATGTGCGCCGATGCTGAGCCAAGGGATCAGACTTATATTTGAAAGTATCTGACTTCCGACAAGGGTGTGCTTTTTTATCTGCTCAAATTCCTCATCGGTAAGTCTGCCGGGCTTTGCAAGTATGGATTTGCTGACTCCTATCTTTCCTACATCGTGGAGAAGAGCGGCGTAATAGATGTTTTCGCATTCTTCAAGGGGCTTTCCCGCGTGCTCGGCTATAGTTTTTGAATACTCGGCGACACGCACGGAATGACCGTTGGTATAAGGATCCTTTGCATCTATCGCGCTTGCGAGCGCTTTGGAGGTCTGTATGAACTGCTCGTGCATTTCCCTATTCTTTTTTTCAAGCGCGACAGTCGATGCTGTGAGATCGTATGTCTTTCTTGCCTCTTTCAGACGCCCGTGATATATAGCGACACATACTGTGGTCAGTGAGATAAAAAATGTGATATAGTTTACCGTGTCACCGGAGCTGACATTATACGTCGTACCGGATATGACGACTTCCTTCGCCTTGAATGACACTCCGTCCTGAAAAGTCAGCAATATCCGGTAGAAAGCTCCGAAACAGGTGCCAAGGATCAGTATGGTTATGAACGGGCGGTAGATCATAAGAAATCCGACATAGATCATCACCATCAGAAAACAGGTGATCTGTTTTTCTTCCCAGAAATCGGTGTATGACACAAGTATGCCGAATTCTATACAGATCAATGAAAACAAACCGACCGTAAGATGCTCCGGAAAAACAATATTCTTGTTTTTCAGATATCTGAGCAATGCGTAAATTACAATAACCGCGCCGAAAACAAACAGAGACAAATACAGAGAGACAATAAGTATATTTGCCGTATCCGCCATTACAGGAGTTATCGCGTCGCTCTTTTCTATAAATCTTTCAAGACATAATACGGGCGTGTACAGCATACAAGCCGAGCCGATCGCGAGCAGTGTGACGAACTTTCCCTTTGTGAGCTTTTTTTCTCTGCGGACGAACAGGCAAAATAATGTAAATCCAAGACCGATCAGAAGAAACAGCCAATATTTGGTCGTGTACTTAACAAGCAGCGTAAACAGATCCGCGCCGTCCTGATACTTGGGAATGATCCTCGTGATCGTCTGCCTTATCAGCATCCAGACCTCCAGAATAACGGTAATAAAGCCTAAATAGATGCCGCCCTGCATATTCTTGTCATGCATATAACCGCGTTCATATCCGTTCAATTTTTCAAATCCGAGCAAATGCGAGATATAGTTCAATGTCTTTTTCATTATTATCCGAGCCCGAAGGGCGCGACTCCTTTTTCAGCTTCCTCAATATTCTTTTTCCCGGCTAAGCCCCGGATGTCTTGACATAAATATCCGGTGCTGGATTATGACATATATGAGTGACAGGGCGGTACCGATGATCGCTCCTGCGGATACATCGCTTAGATAATGAGCGCCGAGCTGCATTCTCGTAAACATAACGATCATACCGAACGTGAGCCCGCATATAAGCAGCAGGTCAACACGCTTTTTGAGCTTCGGGAACAGCCATACCACGGAAAGAAGTATATATACGCAGGAAATGCTGAGAACACTGTGACCGCTCGGAAATGAATGAAGATCTGTCTTTTCGAGCCCGAATGACTCTATGAATCCTGCGGCGCCCGAAAACGGCTCATACCATGGCACAAAGCCTATCCCTTCATATCCTCTTACAACGATACGGTATCTCGGGCGGCTGAATATGATCTTCAGCACCTCCATTGACAGCAGTGCGATGAGCATTATTGCCACAAGTCCCAATATCTTTTTTGCAAGCAGCTTATCCTTGGACTTGGCTCCGAGCCTGTACCCGAGGAAAAACAGCGGATATGCCGCCACGATGCTTACGGCTATGGCTATGGGAGTATTATGATTCAGCGCCGGGAATACGCCGCCGAGACAATCCACCGAAAGAAGTGAGCGCGAGCCTTCGAATCCCGAATACAGAGCAAGACCGGCGCAAATGCAGCAGAACAGCACTTTCAGAGGCTTATTCAGACCCGAGTGGATCGTACGTTCGGTAAGTGTACCCATAAACAGCACGGCGGACGCAAAGAAGGGATATATTCCCGCCGTCGTGATAAATATTGCCGGCAGATTGTCGGGTGTGTATATTGCGGCAGCTATCGTTTCGTCGTAAAACGTTCCCACGAAAAACAAAGCTGTGAAAATGACCAGCGTGATGATATGAAAGACGATCTGCCACGTGTATTTCTTTATTGACATAACCTTTCACCAACCTCAGATTATTGTTATTACTTCTGCAATTAAAAAATTGCTTTAGAGGTTCCCTTTATATAATACATTCATTCCCCAGCCGGAGGCGGGGGAATGAACAAAAATCAAACTATTTATTGTAATATCACTATGCCGTCGCTGCCATGCTTGACATAAACACCGTTATCATAGAGCCAAGCTCAAAGATCACCGCTATCCAGAAGGAAGGACAGCCGAACAGGAGCTTTACCGTATTTTCGGACTTTGCGGGAAGCTCAGAGTTAAGACCGGGCGCGATGATATCCGTTTTGTTGTTTATCCTTCCGTTCTTTTTGAAGAACAGTATAAGACACGGTGCGGCAATGACAAATTCTGCGACGAAGAATATAATGTATCCCGTATCTCCCCATGCCTCCGCTGCAAAGCCAGCCGCGAACGCCATAAAGTTCGTAAGCATATGCGCGATTATATTGGGTATGACGCTTCCCGCTTTAAGTGCGATATAGCCGTGAATGATACCGATGATGAATGTATTGGGGAACTGCCCTAAATTCCCGTGTATGAGAGCAAACATCAGCGACGAAACGATTATCGCAAACCACTTGCTTACCGGCGAGAGTGCGTTCAGCATAAATCCCCGGAAAAACAGCTCTTCGAGCAGCGCGGCGAAAATGCAGGAATAGATCATGGCTATTATCTGCCCGACAGGGTCGCCGTTGCCGCTCATCGTATTTGCCAGATCCGCAGACGAGCCGTTTGTTCCGGCGATCGTTCTTAACAGCAGCGAAATGAGTACCGATACCGGCTGTACAGCAAGGATACCGATAACGCCGAGCGGAACTGCCTTAGCGCGGGTCTTGGTATGGAGACTGTCCCTGAATCTGAAGGTATGTATCATTTTATATCCGACGGCTGTCGCAACCACGAGAGCGAGTCCGGCAGCCGCAAGACTGATGAGTGTAGTCAGCACCGCTTGCTGCCCGATAGCCTCGCTCACAAGCACTTTCAGCTCTTCCGCGGAAACGCCGGGATTTTCCGCTTGCAGACGCGATGCGGCTATAGCCTGTAAAACCACATTTGCACCGACGGAAACAAGGTTTATCACAAGTATCTGGAACAATACCGCTGTGGTGGATACGCCGTATGAGCGCTTTACGCGCCTGCGCTCTTCTTTTACCGGATCGGACGTGCTGCCGGTATCATTACTCTGAACCGACTCTTCCGCTTTTTTCATAGGTGATTCTCCTCAATTCTTTGTTTTGTTGCGTTATAAATCTGACAGATCTGAAAACAACGATAATTCTTCTTAAAAACAATACGTTTGCGAACCAGATTCCACTCAGCGTATCATGCTTCAAGCATCTTCTTTCCCTTAGTGAGATATACAAGATAGATGATATATCCGATAAGGGATATGATCGTTGCAACGATCAGAAGAATACCGTTCGTAAAAGTAGCTATTGTTGCAAGCACGATCTGTACGACCTCGATCACGAGAATAACATTGCCCATGGACACGACATCATCTCTGCCGAGATCCTTGGCGAGTGTGCTTATACCCATTACCGTGAAGACATACACAGCGATAGTAGCAACATTCAGGAAGGTCTTAAGTACGCTTGCTATAGTGCCGAGGAAGGGTATCACTCCCGCGAGTCCGGTGATAAGATTTGCGATAAGCAGAAGGACAGACATTATAAAAGCGTTTTTAAAATACTTTGGCTCATCCTCCGATGCCTTCTTAAGACCGATGATCATAAATATTACGGAAATGATGCTCAATACGGCAATTCCAAGCGAAAGGATCACTACTCCGAGACCCGAAGCGACAGCGCCGACCGCTCCCGCTTCCGAGCCGTCCGCCGCAGCAGCGGCACCTGTCAATGCTGTAACACCGAGCAATGCGACTATGATCGCAAGACCCGCACTGATGATCTGGAGGGCTTCGGCTGCTACGATCTTCTTCATTCCCTCATAAGCGTTTTTGAACTTCATGTGTTTCCACCTTTCCGCGAAGGCTATAGACCTTCGACTTGCATAGATTTAAATTATGTCAAACCATATCCCTATATGGTCAATGACCTGCGAATATCAATAAATCATCGGGAATCGCTTTTCATGCGCGAGGCGTATGCTTCGCGCATGTTTGCCCACGAATACTGATTCATATATTCTCCGCGGTACGAATTGACCGCGTCGGCATCGCCTGCAAGAAATCTGTACATATCGCAGTCGATAAGCTCCGGACGTATCCGCATGGTAGCCCGTTCAAGGACGAATATATCCTCCGCGCCGTGCTCCTTCAGCACATTTCTCAGGTTTCTTATCACATTGTCGAACTGCTTCTGCATCGACCTGTCATACTCCCTGTTCTCATAAAGCGCCATAAACGCCTGCAGCCTTGAAACGCTTCTGCCGTGCTTTTCGATCAGATATGCCAGAAGCTCCTTTGATTTGGACTTGATGAATACCAGTATCTCTCCGTCAACCCTGACCTCGAAATCACCGAATGTCTGCACCGTGATACGGGAATACATATACAAAGGATGATTTACAAGCGCGTATTTTATCTCCGCCGCAAGCGTCTCCTTATCTATGGGCTTCATGATATATCCCGACGCGTGAAGCCTGAACGCCTCCACTGCGTACTCCGAATAAGCGGTCAGGAAGATTATGGAGGTATCGGGACTTTTATCCTTTATACGGACAGCAAGCTCTATCCCGTTCATATCGGGCATATTGATATCGAGCACTGCGATATCGACAGTGTTTTTGCCGATATATTCAAGCGCAGCTCCGCAATTTGTGAACCCCTTCGCTTCCGCTATACCATCGATCTCACCGCAAAGACTCACGGTCTGATCCAGCACCAGCGGCGCATCATCCACACACATTACATTTATCATAAAACATATCCTTTCGGTTACAACGGTATGCAGATAACGACCTCCGTTCCCTCATTCACGGCGCTGTGTACCGTTAAACTACCTCCGGTTATTTTTTCTATCCTTGCACGCACATTTCGCAGTCCGATATGCGTATCGTCCATATCGAAAGCCTTTTCGGCATCAAACCCTTTTCCGTTATCCTTTATCACTATCTCATGGTGATCGTCCGTGCGCCTTGTGATAACGCTTACAATACCTTTTTCCCGAATGCGTACCCCGTGGCTTATGGCGTTTTCCACCATAGGCTGAACGGTGAGCGAGGGAATAGAAAAATCCTTGTCCCGTATATCATATTCAAGGCGCACATTCGGATACTGGAGCATCTCGATATCGGCATACACCTTTGTATATTCCAGTTCCTTCTCAAACGGAATGAGCATATCGCTGCGAAGAGTGTCTATGTTCTGCCGCAGATAAACTCCGAATTTCTGCACCGTCTCCCCGGCAAGGACGGGGTCTGTCCTGCATAGTGACTGTATCGCCGCAAGAGTATTGAAAAGGAAGTGCGGACTCATCTGCGACATCATTATCCTTATACGCTGTTCGGCTTTAAGGTCGTTCTCATGCTCGCGGACGAACTGGAGATGCAGCCAGATGTAATAAAGAACACAGCTTGACGCGGACACCACCGTGAGCAGATCTATCCGATAGGTCTTGAGGATAAAAATATCGGTGATCGTTGCGGCTGTGATGAGTACGACGACAACGAACGGAAAAACAGACAGCCTGTTCATAGTTTTACGGTAGTTCCTTACAGATGCAAAGATCAGCTGTATAAGCAGGATCACGCTTACCACGAAGCAGCTGTAGCCGAGAGGACCCCGCATAAAATTGCCGCTTTCGCTGTAATAGAACGAAAGCTCCGAGAAAAATGCCGTGCAATAGACAGCCGCGTTCAGACCGACAAGTATCCACATCTTTCTGCTGTCTGTGAATATCTTTATAAACAGACTTATGATGACAGGTCTGATACTGTACCCGTAAACGCCGGAAACTATCCTTGCCGCAGTCATGTTATTTTCGTCAAAATACGCGCCTGCCTGCTGCTGTATCACCAGCGTCAGTACAAGCACCGTATTGATCATCATTATTCTCTTGCTCCGCTTATTTATAAACGGATCCATCACAAGAGTGAAGATCATTCCGAAAAGCTGGACAAGAAGCGCCACATTCAGCGCCGTCATTGTCTGCTCAAATACCGTGTTTGTCAAAAAAAGCACCTTCCTTTCGCGTATGACAAATTATATCACACAACACGCCGGATTTCAAGCAGACCGCCTCGTTTCCGGCGCGTGCGTATGTGTATTGCAGGGAAGGTATGCGGCTCAGAGATCAGAAAAGCCCGTCGATATACTTCGTCAGAGCTTCCCTGTCATAGAAATGCTCCATTTTGCTGATAACAAAGTCCGGTTCCACGCCCTGATCTATGTCATAGAAGGAGCCGTTCCTGAGGAAGCTCAGCCGCATAGAGCCCGAAACATTGAACAGGCTTCCTGTGGCGGTGGACATAGGCATAACATAGCAGGCGCCGCCGCCGCTTCTCTGTCCGATAAGGGTCACATGGGGATCGTCCTTGAACACGGCAGGTACAAGGTTTCCGCAGGAGAAGCTCACCTTTGATTCAAGGCAGTAAAGGTTTAGTCCCTTGCCCGCCAGAGTATCCTTGGAATCGAACTTGTGGTCGAAATTGGTGTCTATCTTGTAATCATTGGTAACGAGAGCGCCGGTGTTCGGATCCTCCAAGCTTATCGAAGCCTTGCCGAGGAAGGCGGCTATGGTATATACTGCCGCGTCCGCCTGACCGCCGGTGTTGCAGGAAAGGTCGAGCACAACATTCTTTATCGGGCTGTCTTTTCTGAGGATCTGCTGTACGGAATAAGCTATTATGCCGAATGTATCCCTATCTTTGGCGGTCGGAGCCTCTTCGTAATAGTCGCGCATATTTGTGTAGAAGCCGTCAAAGGTTATGTAAGCTGTATCACCGACCTCCTGATACCCGGGAACTCCGTCGGGATTGTATTTTTTTCTTATGCTCTCATACTCATCCTCGAGCGCAAAGGTATTTTCTCTTGCACGGCCTTCGCCGAATTTCTCATATAGAGCATCGCCGAATTCATATCCCGACGCGTAGGAAGACATATTGAACATGATGATTTTTGAAAGGAAGGACAATTTATGGCATTTAGACAAGCCTCCCGCCGAGATTTTATTGGGTTTGGTAATGGAATTTCGGCGCGGGTCGTGGTATCATGTTGGGTAAAAAACAAAGCATCTTCCGCCTTGCAGTCGAAAAGATAGTTGCCATGTCCGAGAACGAGGTGCTGTTCAAGGTAAGCGGCGGACTGGAATTCAAGGAAAAGATAGAGAGGTAAAGCACATGAGATCGCACAGAAATATCCCATTCGGTTAGTTTTGCTGTTTTATGGAGTAGACTTCTTGGCAGTAACTATGGAGAAACATTAATTAATGCTGGATTCAAGAAAACCAGCGTCTTAATAACATTAAGAGACGATATTTCTAATTTTAATAAACATCGCGGTGAAATACCTGACTGGAACAGCTGCTGTACATTTTATGAGGAATTGTATAAACTTGTTTCAAATTTCATCTCCAATGATGCGATGGTCAAAGCCGAGAGATTAAATACAGGGGCACAAGAATGGGATGACATTTTTTCTGATGCAAAAGGCTTTGGTAAATTCAGTGGTTATAAATATGCACTTGTCTGTGACAGACTTGATTTAGAAAACAAGCTTGACATTTTCAGAATACCGTGGTCTTTGCTGTTAGATCTCGATTTTGATTCACAGGAAGAAAGCGGTCTGAAATATGAGTATAATCACAATGATACAGATACCACGGCGGTTTTTTACAGAATATATGATAATAAAGCTAATATTATCGAAAGGTCATCATCAATTCATTGGATGTCTGTTTGCAACTATGATGAACAAGGAAACAGACCACCATTAAGAAGAATTAAAATGCAAATCACCCAAAATCTTGATAGATTGATAAAAAATTATCACAGGTTTAACTCCGAGCCTCTGATAGTTGTGTTAGCAGTCACTAATCAGCAATATATCCCTTTGTTGAGTGAGATATTACGTATTTTTAACAATAACTATTACAATGAATATGTAGAAACATACACAGATGTAAGTTTTTTTAAACTTAATTACTCTTGTGTTGAACTGCCAATAACTGAGGATTATCAAATAAAAGGATATGATATCAATATAAAAACACTTTCAAAAGGCGCTAATGCTGAGATCAACCATCCGAAAAATAACGGCAAATATGTTATTCCTTCTGAAAAAAATGAAGACGGTCTTGAGTTAGCTGAGATATCCAGAGATCAGTATCTCAGAATGAAAAACTACTTTGAACCCGTGTTTATAGGTATAGAGCATGATGCGGAAAACAACAATGTCACAGATCCTATTTATTTTTACAAAGGGGCTTCACGGATAACCTGGAAAATGCTTTCTGATGAAGTTGACATTGTTCCGAATATAACAGAGAAATGTATTAGCCGGATAAAAGAAATATGCGCAAATAAAGGAAACAGTAAAATTAGGATGTATTACAATCGCGGAATGGGCGGAACAACTTTATTGAGACGGCTTGCTTTTTTACTTCATAATGAATTTCCCGCGATTATGATCAACTCCTATACAAAAGAAAAGACCGCCGATGAGATAGAAAAGCTATATAATCTTTCCAAAAAAACAGTTGTAATTTTCATCGACTGCAACAGATTATATCACGAAGAGACGGAAAACCTTCATAATGAACTAAAAAGCAGAACAATTAACAGCGTTATTATACATTTGATGAAAAAAACCGGTGTTTCCGGTAAGGAAATTATTCCCTCTCTGTTAAAATACAGTTCAGACGAAGTTGAGCGATTAAAGGAAAAGCTTAAATTAGTTATAAAAACGTGTTATGATAACATATTTACTGGAACAATTTGCTAGTCTTCCGCTTTCCGAACGTGAAATGGTATACTGCTATGATCAGTTTAAGACCATAAAGGAAGTCATAAAGAAAAGCGAGATCCTTATTGTAAAATTATCTTCCAAAAATGAGTATGAAGTCAAGCCAGTTGACCTCAAGATAGACGAAAACATATTATCGTACTATCTTATAGGTTACTCAAGGCTCAAAGGAAGTGAAAGCGATTTTGAAAGTTACCCATTAAAATTAAGCAGAATTAAAGAATGCAAATCCAAGCACAAAGATGCCCAGCTTTCACATACGGAAATAAAAATACTAAAAGAGATTGACGAAAAATTTGGAAGTGCATATATTGCAAAAAATCTTGAAAAAAAGCATCATTGCACTTGTGCGGATACTTCCGTCCTCATTCAGGTTGTCCGCGAGACGGCCTTCTATGATCTCCGGCAGAAAACCGCCGCATACTCCCGCAAGTATAATGAATCCGGTCACCAGCATTATTTTTGCGGTATTCAGGTCTTTCTGGTTGACGGGATATAAGCTGTCTTTTTTGGCAGTGTAAACGGTATATACGAGCATAGATATCCCGGAGAACAAAGCGATCGCTCCGATCCCGCTTGTCCAGTGCACAAAATCGCTTAATACGGAATTTACTGCCGATAACACGGAGAATACGGCGAGCGCAATGATCGAACCCCTTGTCTGGTTTTTCTTCTGCAGCTCATCGAACTCAGCCGGATTGAATTTTTTGTAATCTGTCATGATCGTTACCTCTTTTCTTCGTCCCAGAACAACTCATCGAGTGTTTTGCCCAAAGCCTTGCATATGGCTATGCAAAGATTGAGCGTCGGATTGTAATCCCCGCGTTCTATCGCGTTAAGGGTCTGCCGCGTCACGCCGACTTTATCTGCAAGCTCCTGCTGCGAGAGGTCGAGTGCCGCCCTTGCCGATTTCAGTTTTAAGTTCTTCACCTTGCCCCTCCTCTTCTTACAATGTACAGTATAGCAGATATTTTACAATATGTCAAGTATATTATACATATTTTATGAAATATTTTACTTGTCGTGCTTCAGGTGCAGGATAAGAGCAAAAGATTCACCTCGTCGGTGGGAGTATGAAAGAGAGATATCGGGAGTGCAGAGACCGCCTTATAGACTGCACGAAAAAAATAGTTGAAAAGAGAAACCGTTTGTGGTATAATACTGGGTATGGGAAAAATGCAGCAGCGATAATATACAGGAGGGTACAGATATGAAGTTCAGAAAAGCGGCCGCAGGCATACTTGCAGCGGTGATGTTTGCGGCGGGAGTACCGGGGATTTCCGGAAATACGGGTATTTCTGTGGTGAGTGAGGCGGCTTCCAAGCTCAAAGCGCCGAAAGTCACACTCGTTAGCACGGTTGACGATACAGTCACGATCAAGTGGAAGAAAGTCAGCGGAGCGGACGGCTATAAGCTGTATATGTTAAATCCTGCCGAAAAGAAATATGTTACATACGGGCTGTATACCGATGAGGCCTGTGCGGTGACCGGGCTGAAAAAGGGGATAACGTATAAGTTCAAGCTTGCCGCGTATATCGAAAAGAACGGCAAGATCGTACCGCAGACCAAGACGTCTGTTTTTAAGGCAGCTACGGAGAAACTGCCCGCGCCGAAGTCTGTCAGAGCGGAGGTCACCGAGAACAGTGTAAAGCTCACCTGGGACAAGGTGGAGGGCGCAGAGAAATACAAGGTCTTCCGCTATGAAGAGTCATCGAAAACATACAAGCCGTTTGATACCGCGGAGTCAGAGGAATACACGGCGGAAGGACTTACTACCGGCACCACCTATTATTACAGGGTAGCTGCTATGGTGAGCGACGGAAAGAACTATATCACGCAGAATATTTCCGACGCGGTGACGGCGATGCCGAAGCGCAATGTTGAGCTCAAGACTGCAGACGCGACCTTCTACGACAAGACGGGAAAGCCCCACAAGCTCTCGGATTTTGCAGGTAAACCCATGGTCGTGAACCTTTGGGCGATATGGAGCGACTGGAGCTCTCTTGACCTGAAAAGATTTCAGAAGATGTACGAGGAGTACAAAGACGACGTTGAGTTCATAATCATCGACCGCGATCCGGGACAGGAGCGTGAACACATTCTTGAGTTCCTCGACAGATACGGCTATACCTTCGAGCCGTATTTCGACAATCACAATGAGGTGAACAAATACTACGGCGAAGATGTAGTGCCGACCACGTTCACCATAAGCAAGGACGGAGAGTGGATCGAAACGGTCCGCCATTCTCTCACCGAAAAGGACATGGAGAACCTCATAGAGCGCGCGAAGAGATTCTGACAGGTCGGATATATGTAGCCGGAAGCACCGCGAAAGCGGTGCTTTTGCTGTTTTTCGGTATTATACGGCTCATTCGCCGGCTCTGTGAAAATGACAAAACAGTTACATTTAGGTAAATTTGCTTAATTAAAAAAATATAAAGCAATAAGCCACTTTTTTAAGTCATTTGCACCAAAACGGTCTGCTGCTGTTATATAAATTTTACAAATATCGGCATAGAACGTTTCTTTTTTGATAATATTGTATTGACTTTGAAGCAATTATAAGTTATAATTTAAGCAAGATTTAGGCAAAACGGATCGGGTTTACCTAAATCACACTCCGAATTCAACATGAAGAAAGGAATTTATTATGAAACTGAAGAAGGTTTTATCCGCTGCGGTATGTTCCGCACTCGTTCTCTCCGCTGCTTCCTGCGGCGGCAGCACAGCAAGCACCACCACGGCTGCTGCAACAACTGCGGCTGCTAACAACAATGACACCGCTGCTACCGAAGCTGCTGCAACAGAGGCCGCTGCAACAGAGGCTCCCGCTGCTGATGACACAACAAGCGGCGAAAAGCTCACCCTCACAGTCCTCACCTGCCGTACAGACCGCGTTCAGGACGGTTCCCTCGACGCGATCACAGACGCGTTTGAAGCAGCCAACAACTGTGAAGTGAAGTACCAGGGCTACACCGACTATGTAAGCGACGTATCCACGATGATGAACACCACCGATTACGGCGACGTTCTCATGATCCCCGATACAGTCAAGCTCACAGATCTCGCAAACTTCTTTGAACCCCTCGGATCTTACGATGAGTACAAGGACAAGTACAACTGGGCAGACGCAAAGATGTACGACGGCACGGTTTACGGTATAGCTCACCGCGGCAACGTATCCGGCGGTATCTGCTACAACAAGAAGGTATGGGCTGATGCAGGCGTTACAAAGCTCCCCACAACTCCCGAGGAGTTCATCGAGGATCTCAAGCTTATCCGCGACAACACAGATGCTATCCCTTACTACACCAACTTTGCCGCTGCAGACTGGACCCTCGTTCAGTGGGCTGCACTCGTTCTCTCCGCTTCCGGTGATCCGGCATATGAGAACAATATCCTCGTAAACAAGGAAGATATCTTCGTTGAGGGCGGCGCTTACTACAACGTATATAAGCTCATGTACGATGTATTCAGCGATCCCACACTTATCGAGGAAGACCCCGCAACTACCGACTGGGAAGGCTGCAAGGCTGCTATCAACAACGGTAAGATCGGTACAATGGTTATGGGCTCCTGGGCAGTTTCCCAGTTCGCGGAAGCAGGCCCCAACCCCGATGATATCGGCTATATGCCCGCTCCGTTCTCCATCAACGGCAAGCAGTACGCACAGTCCGCTCCCGACTACTGCTACGGCATAAACAAGAACCGCTCCGACGCTATCAAGGAACTCGGCAAGAAGTACATCACATGGTATATCGAAGAATCCGGCGATGCACAGGCTGAGGGAAGCATCTGCACACTCAAGGGAAGCGAAATGCCCGAATACCTCGATGCATTCAAGGATTGCGAGCTCTTCGTTGCAGAACCCGCTCCCGACGGACTTGTAGGTGTATGGGATACTATCAACAACGATTCTCAGGTCGGCACATGGGCAGGCGATGCCGCTAACTTCAAGATCCGTATAGCGGAAGCTGCTATCGCAGGCGAACCTTTCAGCTCTGTTGAAGCTATCTTCGCCGACAACAACCAGAGATGGGCAGCTACAAGAGACGCGAACGCTGAGCTTGAAGCTTACCTTGCAGGCTAAGAACAATACATATCTGCGCACCCGGGGGCAAACGCTCCCGAGCGCGGATATTCTGAAAGGGCGGCAGTTCATGCCGCTTTTTCAGAATATCATTCAGGGAAAGGAAATGAACTATGGCTGCACCTACCAAAGCAAAAAAAAGAGACTTCTTTGACTGGCTCCACGGCTATACCGGTCAGAAGTACACCACAACGATACTGTTTCTTCTGATACCGATCATACTCATGATACTCTTTACCGTTATACCCGCGGTAAATATGGGCATTTTCAGTTTTCAGGAGCGCGACCAGTTCGGTGCCAGCGTGAAGTGGGTCGGCCTTGACAATTACAAGACCCTGTTCTCCGACTCAAGCTATTTCGAGACATTCATAAACTCGATCTACTATTTTGCGGGCTCGTTTGTCCAGCAGGCTGTTGCGCTTCTTGTGGCGTGCATTCTCTGTACGAAGATAAAGTTCGCGAATGTGTTCAAGGGCGTGATATTCTTTCCGTACATGATGAACGGCGTTGCAGTTTCCCTGATCTTCCGCCGGTTCTTCCAGAAAGGTGACGGCATAACCAATACCGAGGGCACGCTCAACAGCATTCTCATGCTTTTCGGCGCGGATCCGGTGAAGTGGCTCTCCAATACCGACATCGTCAACTGGTGCCTTGTGTTTGCATCGGTGTGGCGCTATATCGGCTTTGATATAATAATGTACATAGGTGCTATCCAGTCTATCTCTCCCGATATCTACGAGGCTGCCGATCTTGACGGCGCAAATTCATGGCAGCGCTTCCGCTACATAATCTTCCCCAGCATACGTCCCATAATCGCGCTCCAGCTCATACTTGCAATAAAAGGCTCGATCTCCGTATTCGAGATACCTTACATAATCACCGGCGGACGCTTCGGTACAAGTACCTTCGTTATAAGGACGATAGACACCGCGTTCACCTACCAGCACGTCGGGCTCGCGTCCGCAATGGCGGTGGTGCTGCTTGCGATAATACTTGTGGTTACGGGCATACAGAAAGCGATATTCAGGGAGGACAAATGACATGGACGAAAACAAGGATCTCATGACCGAAGAAGCGTCTGTGGAGCAGCCTTCCGAAGAGCTCACCGGGACGGACGCACTTGCCGAATTCCGTAAAAATCACCAGTCGTACAAGTTCAGGGAAACACCGAAGCCGGTACGGTTCCTGTTTACGCTTCTTAAATACCTTGTGCTTATTGTGGGCTGCCTGCTGGTCATACTGCCGCTTCTGGTGGTTCTCCTCGGCGCGTTCAAGACCCATGACGAGTACATCACCACAAACGTGTTCGCTCTTCCGGCGGCTCCTCAGTGGGAAAACTTCACCACTGCATTCATCGACGGCGACGTGCTCCGCGGACTTCTGAACACGGCGATAATCCTGCTCATATCCTGCGCCGGCACAATAATCACCGGCACTATGACCGCCTTTGTTCTCCAGCGTTTCAATTCGCTTTTCACCCGCGCGGTCAAGGCGGTATTCCTGGTCGCGGCGCTTCTGCCGAATATCTCGATGCAGGTAACGGTTTTTCAGGTCATCAACTCCCTCGGACTTTACAACACGATCTGGGCGCCCTGCATTCTCTACATCGGAACTGATATTATCTCGATCTATATTTTTATGCAGTTCCTCGACAACATCTCCGTATCCCTCGATGAAAGCGCATTCCTCGACGGCGCGAGCTACTTCCGGATCTACTGGAGCATAATCCTTCCCATGCTCCGTCCCGCTATCGCTACAGTCCTCGTCATAAAGTTCGTGGGCATCTACAACGACTTCTATACCGCGAACCTTTATATGCCGTCAAAGGAGCTTGGCGTAGTATCTACGGCGCTGTACCGCTTCATAGGTCCCTACGGCGCAAAGTGGGAGATAATCTTCGCCGGTATCATAATCTGTATCATACCGTCACTTATAATCTTCATCTCCCTCCAGAAATTCATCTACTCGAACCTTGTAACAGGGTCGGTAAAAGAATAAGCATATCTTCTTCATCATTTTCCTCAGAAGGCTTCCGTTTTTTACGGGAGTCTTTTTTTTCAAAAAAATGAAATTCCCTATTGACAAGTGTGTATATGTATGCTATACTGTGTATAACGTATATATACAATATAACAGGAGCTCTTATGGATATTATACTCAGAACTTCATCAGACGAGCCTATCTATCAGCAGATAACCGACCAGATAAAGGCTCAGATCATGAACGGAACTCTCACGGCAGGGGACGCTCTGCCGTCGATGAGGACCCTCGCGTCACAGCTCCGCATAAGCGTTATCACTACAAAGCGTGCATATGAGGATCTCGAACGTGACGGGTACATCGAAAATTTTGCCGGAAAAGGCTGCTTCGTCAAGGCGCAGAACACCTCGTTCCTGCGGGAGGAAGCAATGCGGCAGACGGAAGCTCTGCTCGAAGAGGCCTGCAAAAAAGCAAAACTCTGTGACATATCCCTTGAGGAAATGTCGGAGATGCTTGAGCTTGCCTATCTGGAGGGTGATACATAATGAACAGTTACGAAAACGCGATCGAAATAAACGGGCTTACAAAGAAGTACGACGGCTTCACGCTCGACAACGTGAGCTTCAGCGTCCCGAAAGGCTCTATCATGGGATTTATCGGTCAGAACGGCGCCGGTAAGACCACCACCATTCGCGCCCTTCTCAACATCATAAAGATCGACAGCGGCGAGATAAAGCTGCTCGGGCTCGATCATAAAAAAGACGAATACGCCGTAAAAGAACGCATAGCCGTGGTGTTCGACGAGCTTCCGTTCCATGACAGCTTCACCGGTGCCGCACTCTCGAAGATGTTCGGCGGACTTTACGGGACATGGGACGAGAAGCGTTTCTTCGAGCTTTGCGACAGGTTCGGACTTCCCGTCAAAAAGAAGCTCAGCAAGTTCTCGAAGGGCATGAAGATGAAGATGCAGATCGCCACCGCCCTTTCGCATAACGCCGAACTGCTCATAATGGACGAAGCCACCACCGGTCTCGATCCGGTCGTGCGCAATGAGATACTTGATATGTTCCGCGAGTACCTTATGGACGACGATAAGTCTATACTCATGTCCTCACACATAACAAGCGACCTCGAAAAGATAGCGGACTGTGTTACCTTTATAGACAAGGGTAAAATACTGCTGACAGGATATAAAGACGATGTTCTCGACACTCACGGCGTGATAAAATGCACGAAAGCGGAATTCAAGGAGATCGCTCCCGCCGATTTCATAAGCGCCCGTGTCAATGACTTCGGGGCGGACGTGATGATCGCGGACAGAGCGGCGGCGGAGAAGAAATACTCCGGCGCAATGATCGAAAAGACTACACTTGAGGAGATAATGCTGTTCTATGTGAACCGGGGCAAAAAGGAGTGGTCGTGATGAAAACGGGAAAATTCACAGCACTCGTTTACCGGGAGCTTTATCTTGCAAGAAAGAGCTGGATAGGCGGGATCGTGTCGTTTTTATTGGCCGCATTGATCTGCTGGCTGATTCTGCTTAGCTACAACTATGGCAACATCGGAAAGATACTCAACGAAGTCATGGTGAGCGGGGACGGCACCATAGCTCCCGATGCGCCGGACATTATTGAGAATATGCGCAGGAGTATGTATCTTTTTGTCCAGTTTCTTCCCGCAGTAATGTCTATGCAGTTTTTTATATCGGCATCGGATATTGCGGCAAAAGATACCCTGACCTGCTGGTGCAGGTTTGAACACTGCACGCCCGTGACCCCGATGCGCTTCGCGGCGGTGAAGCTTGCACTGAACGTGCTGCTGCTCGCTGTATCGTTTGCTCTCGGAGCAACTTATATGTACACTGTGGGACTTGTATCCGGGTATGGATACTCCTACAGCAATTTTTCCATGTTCATGCTGATATACGTCGTACTTTCCGCATTCTGCATCATATCCCAGATCTTTGTGTTACTCCTTAAAAACAGGGATAAGGGAATGCTTGCGACAATGGCGGTGGTAGTACTCCCTCTGGCGGTATTATCGTTCATCAATGGTCAGAACCCGGGCACGGAGGAAGATAACACTTTTGACGCATTAATAAACGCAGCGGAAACATTATGTCCCTACACCCCTCTGATAATATCCGGTATGCTCATACTGCTGTTTGCAGCCATGTATTTTCTGTACAAAAGGAGGGAGAAATGAGATGTCCGGTCTTATATACAAGAACTTCCTTATAAATAAATGGTCTTTCCTGTTTTCTTTGATCACGGCCTTGCTGTGCGGACTTGTTGCTGTGCTCATGAGCATATTCACCGGCGGTGCAGATTCGCTCAGGCAGGAAAGCGACGCGGAAAGCGTGACGTGTGTGTTCGCGGTACTTTATTATCTGGCTTTCATGCTCCCGTCCATGACCACGAGCCTGCTGTTTGAAGCGGACGAGAACAAGACTGCCTGCGCCTTTGCTATGTCGACTCCGCAGGGCGGAAAGGGTCACGTCGAATCGAAATACTACTATATCCTTATACTCAATATTATCGTTATGTTCATGCTTTTCGTATGCGACACGATAACCACGGGACTGTTCAAAGGAGCGGTGTCGGCATCACTTATACTCATGTTGTTTTTCTGCTGGCGGCTCTTCATCAGCGCTATTGAGATACCGTTCATTATCCGTTTCGGCTCACAGCGCGGAGCAGCGATAAAGGGTGTTGTCGTATCGGTATTGGTGGTCATTATCGGGATATATTTTCTGTTCGGAGATATATCATGGCTCATAGGCACCGACGATCCGATCGCCTCATTTGCAGAATGGCTTCAAAGCGGAGATATCACATTCTGGATATCGCTTTTCCCGTATTTCGCGATAGCAGCGTACTATATTTCCTGCAGGATCTCGACAGCGCTTTTCAGGAAGGGGGCTGAATCGTATGAGCAGTGACAGGAAACTTACCGTAAAGCGGCTTGTTATCTTTCTTGTGATCGCATTTATTCCGTTCTGTGTGATCGTACCGATAATGTGGTCATATTTCGGCGAGCCGATATATGCATCGGAAAACGAAGATGCAGCGATCCCCGTTTATATTCTGGGCGTTTTCGGAATGATGATACCGTCCTGTGCCAACATCATCACCCGGCTCATAACGAGAGAGGGCTTTACGCGCAGTTACCTCGGGCTGCACACAAAGGGAAAAATGGGGTACTGGGCAGCTTCCGTATTTGTGCCTGTCGCATATTCTCTGATAACTTTGCTCCTCATTATCGCGGTCTTTATGGGCGATATGGGCATTTCCGGCGCACTTGAGCCGCCTGACCGCGGAAAGATCGGGCTGCTGCTGTTTCAGGCGGCGTTTTCTGTGATAGTATTTTTCCCTGCATTCGGCGAGGAATGGGGCTGGCGCGGATACATGATGCCGAAGCTTATGGAGTTAATGCCGAAGCCGCTTGCGGTATTTGTCGGCGGCATTATCTGGGGGCTCTGGCACGCGCCGCTTACCGTGGCGGGACACAATTTCGGTGTGGATTATCCGGGCTATCCGTTTGTCGGCATTGGTCTGATGTGTCTGATGTGTGTGGCTCTCAACGCGTTCCTGACGCTTCTCACGGAGAAAACGCAGTCTGTTTATCCCGCAGCTTTCTGTCACGCGGTCAACAACAATCTCAGCTGGGGTGTGTTTATGATGATGCTCGGGAAGGAGGAAGCTCTTGAAAAGATGCAGGCGCTCCCTACGATCCAATCTTTTTTCCTGTACTTCTGCACTGTCGGAGTTGTCGGCATCATCAGCTTTGTGCTCCTTATAAAGAAATCCGATACCTCAGCTGCCTGACCGTGCGCGTGGGGCAGCGCGTCTGCGGACGCGCGTGTGGGGCTCTGCCCCACGCCCTGTGTCCGGCGCTCCCGCGCTTTACTCTCCCGAGTGGGGCCAGCCTACGCGGCTGGATCGCGCCAGCGTGACGCTGGACCCAATAGCTGCCGCGATTGAACCGTAAGTAATCAAAAAAGCATATAAAAACAGCAGACCCGTTACGTTTGAGTCTGCTGTATCTTTTTGCTGTGTAGAGACTGTCGGGATAGTCGCGGCAGCTACGGGTGCAGGGCTTGCCCTGCCGCGGGACGGGGGCGCGTAGCCCCAGCGCCGTCTGCGAAGACAGCGCGGGAGCGCCGGACACAGGGTGTGGGGCGGAGCCCCACAAGCGCGTTACCAAAGACCGAGGAGCATCAGAACGCCGGGCAGCCATGCGGTAACGATGCCCTCGAAGATCTGAAGAACAGGGACGAATCTGCCGAGTTTCTTTCCGAGAAGGGCGGGGAGAGATGTTCCCCAAAGAAGCGCCCAAAGCCACCAGATCGCTGCCCAGCGGATATCGGGTGTGATGCCGAGAGCCGCGGAACCGGAAATGCCCTCGACAAAGCCGAAAACAAGCGCGTTTACTGCAACAAATACCGAGAAAATGTGAAACGGCTTGTCGTCAAGTGAAAACAGGTCAATTGCAGCAACGAACAGGTATGTAAAGCAGAACAGAAGACCTGTGCCGGCAGCATAATAATTGCCCTGTATGAGATTGAGAACATTTATGATGAGCGAGAGCCCGCCGGTGAATATGTTCATGACAGCCGCCGGGCGGGGGCTGCATTTCATGAGCGTGCAGGCTCCGTTGTTGATAAGTACGATACCTACAAAAAGAAGGCATACCCCGAGCATATCCGTTCCTCCTTACCTGTCGGAAACAGTCTCCCATATAAGTCCCTTTTCCCGGGTGTGACGGCGCGTCTCCTCCATGGGCATAGGTTTGCCGAAATAGTATCCCTGAGCTTTATCACAGCCTATCTCCTTGAGAAACTCGTAGTGTTCCTCAGTCTCAACGCCCTCTGTGAGCGGCTTTATGCCCATTTCCACAGCGGCGTAAACAATGTAGTTTATAAGATTGCCGGTGCGCGGGTTCTTGTCATATGTCCGGAGAAATTCCATATCGAGCTTGAGCACGTCGAAGTCGTACTCCATGAGCGTGTTGAGCGACGAGTAGCCGCTTCCGAAATCGTCGATCCATATCTGATAGCCGGAATTGCGGAATTTCCTGCATTCGCTCTTGAGATGATCCGACTTGGCGTTGAGTGCGCTTTCGGTAATCTCTATGTCGAGCATCTCGCGCGGGACATTGTAGAGCCTGCGGTAGCTCTCGACTACCTCAACGATATTGCAGAGCTCGAAGTCAAGACGCGAAAGATTTACAGATACCGGAACTATCGGCTCGCCGCGGTCACGGAGGGCTGCATAATCCTCGCATACCTTCTTTACAACGAAGCTGTCGATCTTGTGTATGAGGTGGAACTTCTCAAGCGTTTCGATAAAATCAGCCGGTGAAAGAAATCCGAATTTCGGGTCTATCCAGCGCGCGAGTGCTTCATATCCGCATATCTCGCCTGTTGCAACACGGATAACGGGCTGATAGAACACCTTGATGTACTCCTTCTCGACCGCGTCGTCAACGTAATCAACAATGTACTGCTGGCGGCGCAGCTTCTCATAGAGCGTGACATCGTATATGCTGTAGATCACGTCGTAGCGGTGCTTTACGGTATTGCAGGCAAGGCGGGCGTGATCGCAGGCAAGACCGACTTCCCCGCAGGTCTCATCGAGCTCGTAAATACCCGCGCGTATCTCGACTTTCGTGCCCTCGATTATCTGGTTTACGGAATCATGCACGGCGGTCACAAGGTCGGTGACATTCTCCGCGGCGGTGCAGACAACGAAGTGATCGTTGGAAAAGCGGGCGATTATGCTGTAATCACCGAAGATCCCGCGGATCGTGTATGCTACGCGGCACAGCAGATCATCACCGCGCTGGAAACCGTAGCGCTCATTGAATATCTTGAAGTTCGCGATATCGAAATGCACGAAAGTGAACTTAGCCTGTTCACGCTTCATGGGATCGGAGATGATCTCCTGCACCTTCTGATAGAACGTCGCCATGTTATACAGACCGGTAAGGCGGTCTGTGTTCTGGTTCATGGAGAAGATCTGTGTTTCCGCGAAACTGTTGCGGCTCCGGTTGAGGTATTCGTTCTTGTCGATATCGACGATGAATACATAGAAATAGCTCCTGCCGTGTTCGCCGTGAAGCAGATGTCCGAAGTCTTCTATGTAACGGATCTCTCCCGTTTTTGCAACTATACGGTAGCGTACATAATCGTGGCGCTTCTCCACAGTAAGTGTCTGGGACTGGATCTCATTCTGTATCTTGTCGTAATCTTCGGGGTGTACCATGCCTTTGAAGCTGTTGCCGGTGTACTCGCGGAACTCCGCCATTGTCTCACACCCGAACAGCTTTATCACGTTCTCCTCCGCAAAGAGTATCTCATCGTTTTCGCCGGCGCTGTAAATGAAAAAACCGCCCGGCAGTCCTGTGGGTATAAAGTTCTCTCCGATATCTATAGTCGTTTCGTCGCTCATAAGCAGACCTCCTTGATCGAATTGGTGGCTCCTCAGCATTTCACAATAGGGTACCTCTAAAAACCGCTTTGAAAAGAGAAAATGAGATAGCTGCGTCGGATACAAGGAAAGCCGACGAAGCCGGGCTGGCGCCCGGTTAGGAGGTTTGACGCAGTAGACGGCGTGGATAGCTCTTTTTATCTCAAATTGGGTTTTTAG
>JAGBMA010000044.1 GCA_017635095.1 Ruminiclostridium sp.
AGCAAGATGCAGAGGGACGGACTGATACGATGCAGGAAGAACCATTTTGAGATCATATAACAGAAGCGCAGATGACCAATTTTAGCCATCTGCGCTTTTTTATGTTCCTGTTTTCTCAAAGCCTTTCAAGATCTGTTTATCCGAGAACGAGGAAAGCTTGCCGTCCGACCATTCTATGAAAACATTGTCCATTTCGTCTATATAAAGTATCGTTGCCGTTGAGCCGATAGGATAGTCGTTGGTGACTGTCTCAGTCATTTTGATCTTAGCACCGACTGTGATAGAGTCCATCATAGTTATAACCTCCTGAAATTCACACACTTGCTCTATTATACTACAATGGGGATTCGGTGTCAAGGGACAGATTGATTATTATGGGATTGCACGGCAGTTGCACATGAGCTGCAAGAAAAGCTGTAAAAAACACTATTGCACAACGATCTCAGGATATGCACCGAGCATTTTTCGCACTTCGTCCAAATACTCAGCTCGCTCTTTGGCAGGAGCAGCAAGCTCCACTCCGCTGCCGAACTGCATCAGCCACAGGTAAAATTTCTGATTGATGCCTACACGAACATGGAAACGCACGAAGTCGCTATCCTCATCAGACATGATCGAAGCGAAGTATCCGAAGTTCTCACGCATCTCATCAAGCAGATACTTCCTCACTCGGAGCGTGACCGAGGTGAAGTATTCGGGAGCGAACATATCCGTCACGAAGCCCTCATATTTTTCGTCCGGCGGCAGACGGAGCTGTGTCGTGTTACCGCCGACGATATTCTTCATTCTGTCAACTCTGTATATCCTCCACTTGCTGTCGGTCAAGTTGAAGCATTTGAGGTAAAACCGTTCGTGGAAATAGATCACGCTCACGGGGAGCATATCTCTGTCCTTCAGATAGTATTTGATCTGCTTTTCACTCTCATCATACTTGCCATACTCAAAATTGATTTTCCGCCGTTCACCGATCAGGCGGTGTATCTTATCCAAGTTTTCCAAAAGGTCAAGTGTCGAGGGGCATTGTTCGTTCAGAACGATTCGGCTTATAAGCTGTCTGATCTCCGCATCGGAACACATACCCTCAAACTTCTTGATAAGCAGCCGCTTTTGCTTTGAAGTCAGGAACTTATTTATGGAGATAGAATCCACAATGAAGCGTATTTCATTGAACGAGAAGCCTTTGTCGATCAGAGCATAGTAAGCCTTGTTATGGTCACGGCTCTTTTTTACAATATTATTTCCCATACTGGTGAGCCTGTCGATGTCTCGCCTTATCGTGACTTCGGCAGGATAAGACAGCGTCCCTGTGTTGGCTACATAATCTTGAATATCCTTGATTGATACATAGTGGTTTTCATCAGAATATCTTGATAGGTATTCCAGTACGCAAATGATACGTTCGTGTTCCATTCCATTTCCCTCCGATAGTATTGAAATATCCCTGTTCTGTGCATTGACGGAACAGGGATTTTTGTTTACTAAAGTTACTGTCACTCTGCCTGTTCAGAGTGGTGTCAGATATTCAGTTGAAGACAGCTCAGGAACGCCACCCTGTGATACTATTATTTTATCATAGAATGACCTGCTATTCAATCGGGTTCGGAATAAAGGCGCATATAGTTCGGAATGTTTATCTACTATCAATTCAAAATGTAAATATTCTGTGAACATTTCGATTTTTCTACCCCAAAAATCCAAAATTGTCGGTAGATAAGTGAAGGGGTATGTGCGCTTAGTCGCTCACGCTCCAATTCCTCTAACGGAGAGAGGAAACTTCCGAGAGCCGCAGGCTCAAATTGAAGTCACGCACAGAGGGCGTGACTCAAACCCAGCAAGCACGGTATCTCCGCATTACAATTTCTGAAAAATTGAATGTTCCGATACACCGCTTGCAAGAGGGACACCCCTTGTACCCCGAAAAGAAAGGAGAGGATAAAAATAGCAGAGAATGAACCCCACAATCGGTATATGCAGATACGCCTAACCGAAGCAGAGTACGAAGCCATTGAACGCAAGTTCCGAAACAGCGGATTGAAGTCACGGAGCGAGTTCATCAGAGCGATGATCTTTGAGGGCTACATCGTCCATTTCGATGAGGAGAAGTTCGACAAGATCTACAAGCTCATCGGCAGTATTTCCAACAATGTGAATCAGATAGCCGTGAGAGTGAACAGCACGAACAAGATCTATGCCGAGGACATCGTGAATATCAAGGAGGGGCAGGACAAGATTTGGCAACTACTAAACTCTTTGCAATCAAAACTACTGAGGTTAAAGCGTTAGCCTATATCGCAAATCCCGAAAAGACCGACAACGGCAGGCTCATATTCACATACGGGTGCAGCTCTGATCCTGCACAGGCAAGCAAGGATTTTGAAGCCGTCCGAGCTGGCGGAACGGGACTGAACACCGTCCTCTCTCAGCACTATATTCAGAGCTTCAAACCTGGCGAGATCACGCCTGAGCGAGCATTGGAAGTCGGCAAGGAATTGTGCGAGAAATTTCTCAAGGGCGAGTATCAGTATTTCCTTGCAGTTCATACCGACACCGACCACATTCACCTCCACTGTATTTTCAATAATGTGAGCCGAGCAAACGGCAGGACATTCGAGTCGAATATGAATCAGGGCAAGGTCAAAGACCGTGCGTGGAAGAAGCTCCGTGACCTGTCGGACGAGGTATGCCAGCGGCACCATTTGTCCGTTGTCGAGCGTCCCGAAATGGGTAAAGGCAAATCTCATTGGGAGTGGGATATGACAAGGCAGGGACTATCGTGGAAAGCAAAGCTGAAATTCACGATAGATCAGGTCATAAAGGAGAGCGAGGACTTCGATGATTTCCTGCGGAAGTGCGCCGATTTCGGAGTGCTTGTCGAGTACAATCCAGCCCATAAGATAGACCTGAAATTTATGCTTGCGGAGCAGAAAGAACGCAATCCGAGAGCGAAGATGACCAGAGCGAAAACGCTTGGGTGGTTTTACGAGACTGAAACGATCAAGAACCGCATTGCACAGTATCAGGGCGGTTGGATCTATGTGCCGAGGACGAAGATAAAAGAACGGACGGTAAAAGCCCCGAACAGGTTTGTTCAGGACGCTATCGACCGTGGCAATATGAAGCTCGCCAGTATCGCAAAGAATGTGATAGCCGAGTATGGTGTTGAGCCTGATCAGATAAAGCAGGCGGCAATATCGGAATACGCACACAGCCGAGGACTTCTCTCCGAGCTGAACAACATGAAAACGGAGATCGAGGACTTGCAGGTGAAGCTGAAAGTCCTGCGGAAATATCGCAAGCTGAAAGTGTACGGTGAGGAGCTGAAAGCCCTCAGCGGAAGTGCTGCGAAGAAGTACCGAAAGGAACACAGTGCAGAGCTTACCGAATACGGGCAAATCCGTACTAAGGTATTGGAGCTTTACCCCTCCGGTCATATCCCGACCGTGGAGAGCTTGGACAAAAAAATAAACGCCCTTATACAAGAGCGTTCATTGAAAGATCAGCAGTTTCGTGAAGCGGATAAGCGGGCGCGTGACCTTGCCGACGCACAGCGTACCATTGAGGAGTTTCTCCGTCAGGAACGCAACGAACAGCAGCAAGACCGCAAGCGTAAAAAGAATGGGGATTTGGAGTGACATTTAGTCTGTAACTTCAAACAGTACTGTGATGTTCATAGAACCGAGCTTATTATTTACATGATTCAGGTATTCAATGCAGAAGTCAGACGGCTGGTATTTGAACTTGATCTGTATTTCGTAAACAGACAGACTTGCATCAGGATAAGTTTCTTCGTACTGCTTACTGTCTATAAACCATATATAAGTGTTCAGCTTGTCCTGAAGCATAAACATATGATCCTTGATTATCTCATCATCAAACTCCAAATGGTCATAGAGTTGAAGTATCAGCTTCTTACCTTCATAGGCAGTAGCATCAATGACATCAGCATTATCAATAGCCATTATTATCCCTCCTGCTTGTGAGCTTTTTGATATTCTTCCAACGCCGTGAGCAACAGCTTATTCACGCTCATACCGCGCGATTCCGCATAAGCCTTGATCTTCTCACGCTCTCCCTTCGGAACATTGACACGGATATAATCGTAATGCCCTTTGAGGTATTCCGTGTTCGGAGCGGACTTCTTTCGTTTCTTGCCTGCGGTACACTCCTTGCAATACTTCTGAGAGCCGGAGGTCACGGTGTAGGTCTTACCGCAAATCGGACAAACCTGTTCGCTGCCGATCTTCACGGCAGAGCCGGACTTCTTTTTCTCAGCATACGCACGGTTACGAGCAGCCTGAGCCTTATCACGGCAATAGATACAGTATTTGGCACGGGTGTTGTTCGTCTCAAACTCCAGTCCGCACATCTCACATTTATGCTTAAACAAAGGTTATCCCCCCTGAATATAGGTCTTTACACCTATTCTATC
>JAGBMA010000045.1 GCA_017635095.1 Ruminiclostridium sp.
ATAAATTTACGGCGGTCAGAGGCGATAGGCAGGTAGCACCGCTGGCTATACAAATCCCGAACAAGTGCGGGCTTTGCATAGACTGCGCGGTACTACCTGCTCAGGAGGGAGCGCCCTCCCGAGACCTACCCCAAAATGCGGCGCAGGAGCGCCGGGAAAAGCGCCGCAGGAGCGGCGCGCAAATGAAATGATCGGAGGAAAAATATTTGGAGAAGAAAACTTTGAGAAAAAGAAACAATCAGTTTGCGATTCGCCTGTCGGACTCCGAGCTTGCACTCTGGAACAGCAAGCAGTCAGCAAGTGGTCTCGGCAAGACTGAGTTCTTTCTGAAAATGCTGAAAAGCACCCGCATAAAAGTATACAGCTTCAACGAAACCTTGAAGGCACTGTACAACGAGCTTCGGCACATCGGCGGTAATCTCAATCAGGCGGCATATCTCGTAAACGTTGACCGCTTTGACGTTGCCGCGCGAGAGATCGACGCAATGTATCAAGAATTTATGAACTTGATGAACAAGTTTCAGAAATTCATCGACAACCCGATGATTAACGCGACGGTCATTGACATTCCGGCAAAGGACGGTGATTGATTGCCGTTCGGAAATGTTAATGTTGATTACGCACCTTGTAAGTCCGTCGGACAGTTGAAGTCGGCGGCGCTGTATATGATCGGAATGAAACCGGAGCAGCGCCGCGCGGGAATTGTTAAGACCCGTGATGACTTATACGCTGCGCTCGGCTGCAATCGGAACAACTTTGCAAATGATATTCTCGTAACTCGCAAGCTGAACGGCAAGTCATACAGCAAGCTGAAACCGAACACGATACTCGCGCACAAGATGTCGATCTCGTTTCACCCCGATGACAACGGGAAACTGAATTACAAACTGGCATTCAAGATAGCGCAGGAATTCGCGGAGCATTTCATTCACAGCAAAGGTTACGAAGTGTTATTCGCGGTGCATACGGACACCGACCATATACACGCGCACTTTCTTATTTCCAATTGTAATATGGAAACAGGAAAATCGTATCGCCGCAGCCAGCACGACCTTTATGAAATGTCGGAATACTTCGGGCAGCAATGCCGGCATTACGGTTTAACAAATTCGATCAGGGATAACTTCTATAATCGTAATTTGGATACCGTCCGCGACAAGAAAACTTTTGCCGAAACGCAGATGAAAAAACGAGGTGCAGACACGTTCAAAGATGAACTTCGGGAGGTTATCAGAGAAGAGATTACAGACCCCGACAACCGCACATTTGAAGATGTAATAACTGCGCTTGAAAAGCATTACGGCATCGAGTGCAGAGTCGCGGGCAACACGGTATCTTACCGCCACCCGCTGTACAAGGACAAAAACGGTAAACTTGTTTCCGTCAGAGGAAGCAAGTTAGGAGAACTCTATACAAGAAAGGGGATAGAAAATGAAATTGCCAAGAATAGATCAGGACACACGCAAGCCGTCGATATTGGATCAGATACACACTCTGTCAGCGGAGCAGAAATCACAGCAGGCAGAGCCGCAGCAGCCTGCGGAAACGAAACCGGAGGATTACCGTTCGGCTCTGGACAGAATGTCGGAAGAACTCCTTCTCCTGTCACAACAGAACCTTACGGACGCAGAAACGAAGTATCGTCTGGCGCTGATAATCGCAACGGTCAGAGAACAGAACGCAGTCTTAGCGAATTTTTTGAGCGATACAAAGGAAGAAATGGAGACAATGAACAGCAATCAACTCCAACTCCTCAGCGAACAGGAACTATACGCAAAAAGCGTTCGAGATAATGTCGCAAGATCGGTCTTCGATGTATATTCCCGCTTCAAGGCAGAGCAGAAAAAAGCGTTTGATGATGTTGCTAAGGAACTTAAACAGACGATAACCGAAATGAAAGATGAGATAGACAAAAGCACCGAAATATGCCAAAAGCAAACTACCGATATGTGGACTGCTTTCAGATGTTCAAGAAATTTGGACAATTGGCTTGACCGCTTTTATTTCATAGCTCCAATTAGTATTATTGGTTATGTGATTTTTAAGATCGTAACATTCTTCATGTGATCACTTTTTATCCGAAAGCCGCTTCTGCTTTTTATTCTGATATGCACTCAACACATTTGCGGCGGCGGCTTTCCTTTTTGAAAGATCGCTCTCATCAAGTACCGAAGAATAAATCCG
>JAGBMA010000046.1 GCA_017635095.1 Ruminiclostridium sp.
CTTTGAAAAGAGAAAATGAGATAGCTGCGTCGGATACAAGGAAAGCCGACGAAGCCGGGCTGGCGCCCGGTTAGGAGGTTTGACGCAGTAGACGGCGTGGCTAGCTCTTTTTCTCTCAAATTGGGTTTTTAGAGGTTCCCATCAGTAAGAGATCCTTATATTTGTTATCGCGCACTGATCTCCGGTAACTGCAGCGTAAATTGTCTTGTCCGAATAATTTAATACGGCAGTGTTTTCGATAGCTATTCCGGCATTTTCGGTGATTATGGTGATGTTGCTCCCCTCAACCCGGAATTTCACAGTGGTATCGTAGCCTTCCCGGTTGAACTTCTTCCAGGCTTCCCAACCCCCGAACTCATCTTTCTTTATGACATTGACCTCCGCGCGGCAATCCGGGTCACTCGCCCAGAATTCGCCGTCGAAACGCATGAACGCGATGTCATGGTATGTGCTTCCGCCGACTGCGCCGTCCTCCGAGGCGAAGATGTCGATATAGGGACAGTGCCATACAAGACGGGCTGTGGGCAGGCTCCTCGCGTGGAATGTTATCTTAAGTCCGTCCTTGATCTTTATGCCTTCCGAATGGGCAGTACGGTAATCATCTACCTGAACGTTCGGGATATCTCCCGCGGGAACGTTGATGTAGCTTATTTCTTCGGCTATCCTCGGAATATAATCCGGATTCTTCTTGCTCTCTTCCTTGACTGCCTTGATATCAAAAAAACGGCAGTGTGTTCCCGTAAGTCCGATGTGCAGATGTCTTGAACTGTCGGGAAGCGCGGCTATCACCTCGGCGGTACTCTTTTTCCCGATAATGCGTATGAGTGCATGATCCCTTATCCTTACCGCTTCGATCCTGTAATCACCGTTCTTCTTTATTTCATCTGAGCCGGTGTCGGCTATCTTCGCCTGCATTTTTCTTGCACCGCCTGTCATTGTGCGGCCGTCAAAGAAGATCTCGCCGTACTCGAAATAGAGCAGATCCTTTATCTCACGCTCGTCGCTGTGCACACGCCCGTCCAGCGCGTCAAAGAGTATCATTGACGGTTCCGGCGGGATACCGGTGGCTTCTTCATCGGAAGCTACGGACATGGTGACAGTCGTCATGTATGATGTAACGAGGATACCATCCGAAACAGAGCTTCTGTACTCGCCCACGGAAAGATCGGAAATACCGTCGGTATCCTGGTTCTCGTCCCGTTCTTTCATACGGTACTCGGTGTCAAGGTCTATGAGATGCAGCATATACCCCGCGAATACCGGGTCGAACTGGGTCTCGGAGCCCTTTACTATCTCCTCACGGACTTTCTGCTGAGGTATCGGGTCACGGTAGCTTCGCTTGGACGTCATAGCGTCGTAAGCGTCCGCAACCGAGATTATCCTTGCTATCTCGGGTATATCCTCACCTTTCAGACCCTCGGGATATCCCCTTCCGTCATAGCGCTCATGGTGATAATGCGCGCCGACGCTCAGATACGGAAATCCCGTTATGCTCGAAAGGATCTGTACACCCTTTGTGGGGTGCTGCTTGATTATGCCGTACTCTTCGTCGGTAAGCTTGCTGTTCTTGTTAATGATGCTTCCGGGAACGCCGATCTTTCCGACGTCGTGCAGAAGGGCTGCATAGTATATATCATCGCATTCTTTCTCGGTCTTTCCCGCAAGTTCGGCGATCTTTCTCGAATACTCCGCAACTCTTGCCGAATGACCGTGAGTATATTTGTCTTTTGCATCTATCGCGTTGACAAGAGCGGTAGCCGTCTGGTCGAACAGCCGTCTCTGCTCTTCTTCTCTCTGACGGAAGCGCTCGGTCTTTTTATGCAGGTAAAGCCGTACTGATTCAACGGTCAGGAACACCGCGAGCAGGGCACACAGAGCGTAAAACCACCACTGCTCATAAAAGGCTCTCTCTTTGATGATATTCACAAAGATCTCTTTGTTATCGCGCCCCATAGCGTCCTTTACGTTAAGAACAAAACGATACTCTCCGCCGTGCAGATTGGTATAGATCACAGGCGCAAGATCACTTCGGCTCACCGTGACACTTTCGCGGTCGAAGCCTTCAAGCTGGTAGCTTACCTGTGGGTTCATGAGCGAATAGTTGTACACAAAGCTCGGTATCGTGATCTTCTGAGCAGTGCTCGAAATGGTGAACGTGCCGGTGCTGTCGGGATATATGATCTCGCCGTCGGCTTCTATATAAGGGATCACCGTTTTCAGGTCGCTCACATTCTCGAAGGACTTCTCGATATTGACCTTTGCAACTCCCGTAGTGCCTGCAACATAGAGGTCGCCGTCTTCGGTGAGTTCGCTGTAGGAATTGGCGGTAGTTATGCAGGACAGACCGCTTGCCGCACTGTAGAACACGGGAGCGATATCTCCGTTTGCGAGCATATCCTCGGCTGGCAGCACATAAATGCCGTTGCTGCTAAGCACCCACATATCTCCCTTGGAATTCTGATACAGGTCGAAGTTGTTCGGGTACGGGAAATTCTTTATCTTGACGACCTCATAATCCGGCGTCATATAAGCTATGGCGCTGCTCGTTACGATCCAGATGACGTTGTTCCGCGTGTCGCGCTTGAGACGCATGACTATATCCGACGGAAGACCCTGCTCAACGTCTATGTTCCGAACGCCCTTATCGTCGATAACATAAAGTCCGCCGCCGTTGCTTCCGAGAATGATCTCACCGTTCAGACCTTCTTCCACGGTCAGGCTCTCTGTGTTTTCGATGCCGTCGTCCTTTCCGTAGGAAGCAATGACCTCGTTATCGCGGATAACATTCACTCCGCCGGTGATCGCCACAAGTATCCTTCCGTCACCTGTCTCGCTTATGGAGCGGATGCTGTTGGAAAGAAGCCCTTCTTCCTCGGTGAATGCAACGAGCTCGCCTTTATCATAACGAAGCAGTCCGTATTTGCGCCATGTAGATATCCATATCCTGTCCTTGCTGTCGCGTATCACAGAGCGGATACGACAGCCTTCAAGCAGCTTAATAAGATCCTTTTCCCCGAGGTCTGTACCGGAAACGGTTTCGGCTTTGGTAAGCGGGAATTCCGACACCACACCGTTATCATCGAGAACGATCAGCCCCTTGTCCGTTGCCGCAAACAGTTTTCCGTCGCTATAGCAGGTAGAGTTGACGACTGTTTCAGGAAGCCCGAAGCGCTCGAAGATATCTGCGAACTGGTTTGGTACGACTTTCATGACGCCCTGTCTTGTGGAGGTGAACCACAGATTGCCCAGATAGTCCGTTATAACATGACCCACGTTGTTGTACATAGGCAGGTTTTCCTGCAGACGGAATTTTCCGTTCTCAAGCACACCTATGCCGTTGGTCGCGCAAATCCAGATCTTGCCGTCGATATATTCCATTGATTTCAGGTAATTGAGCGGCTCTATGTCAAGCTTCTCGATCACCTCGAATCCCTCGCTTATATCGACATAATACATCGAGAGATCCGCGGCTTCAAGATACACCCTTCCCGTTTCGGTAAGGGAAGGAAGTATCGCGCCCGCACCATTGAGCGGGTTTTCCTCGGCGCTTATAAATCTGACGAGCTTGCCGTCGCGGATCATAACGATATCGCCGCTGTCCGTCGTTCCGTAGATGTTTCCGTCCGTTCCCGTGCGGATATCCCTCATATTTGCTTCGGCGATCTTTTCATCGTCCAGAGGCGTAAGGACAAAGTCGCGGTCAAACATCATTATCCCGCCGGCAGTCGCAACATAGATATTGCCGTTCTGATCTTCGGTGATGGCGCGGGTATGGGCGGATCTCATGCCGTCAAGCTTGCCCCAGACCCTTAGCTCGCCTTTCTCCATAACAGCCACGCCGTTGTCATTCGTTCCTATCCAGAGACGATCGCTGCTGTCAACATACAGGCACTTGATACTTGTAAGCCCGGTAGAAGGATCCATGCGCTCGAAGGTGTTGCCGTCGTAGCGTATAAGACCCGCGTAGCTTCCTATCCAGATAAATCCCTCGGAAGTCTCGGCTATGGCGTTCGCTTCCGATGTCGGCAGTCCGTTGGTGTTGTCGTAAAGCACGGCGGAGAATCCTTCGCTGAGCCCGGTGGGGTCAACACTGAGGTGCAGGTTCGGTATTCCCGACGAGTTTATCGGAAACTCCTCGGCACCCGCACTTACGGCAAATGCACTCAGCATCATAGTGAGCGCAAGCAGCAAAACGATAATGTGCTTTGATCTGAGATGGTCAGCCATTTCATTCACCTTATTCCGGAAATATATTTCGTTGCAGTACCAAACCGGATCGTACCGCAATGTGGACTTGCATATCGGTGCTGTTGACAAAGTTGTATTCTTGAAAACTACCACACGGTATAATGCAGCTTCATCGACATAATTCCTCTATAAAAAGGAGTTTGTCAACAGCACCATATTAATACCATAATTAATGTCTGCTCATCAGCCAACAAATTGCTTCATAGCGCAGCTTGAAGCAGTTTATTGGCTGCAAAAGTGCAAGGAAAATTTATATATTTTAGGATTTTCCTTGCACTTTTGTTCGTCTGAAGGACGAAATGAGCTTGACATCAAGGAATGTGTCCGTTGTTCCAATGCGCCGCAGGCGCATTTAAACAACATCTGAAAATCTGTTTTGCAGATTTTCAGTCAATAACTGCCAAAAGGCAGTTATTGAGGACACATTAATTATAACACATAATCCCGATTATGTCAATCGGCTAAGAGTGAAATGCGAGCCGTTACTGACACATGATCGGTATATTGTGCACATGATCAGAAATATAATTGCATTTTGGTATTGTTTTTTCCTCTTGTTTATGGTATAATGTATGATTGTCAAAGATTGATCTTATTTGAACAAGAAAGGATCATTTATGAAAAAGAACACAAAAAGAACCGACATCATTATTCTTGCAGTGCTGATAGTTCTTATCGCCGCAGGAATACTTTTTGCGGTGCTGCAAAATGACGGGAGTAACGGCGGAAATGCACAGCCGGCTTCGGCAGGACCTGTATCATACACCGACTACAACGGAAAAAGGCTCGGCATTATCACCGGTTCGAGCTTTGAACAGGTGACACTGGACAACTTTCCGGACAGCGAATATCTTTATTTCAACAGCACGAGCGATACCGCCGCGGCTCTTTCCCAGGGAAAGATAGACGGATTTCTCAGCGATGAGCCTTCAATGAGGATGCTTTGCGCGGAGCAGAAAAACCTCGGTTACATCAACGAATTGCTTACGGCGGACGATTACGCTTTCGGATTCCAGAAAACCGGCGATCGCGCTGATAAGCTCCGCAAACAGTTCAATGAGATGCTCTCGGATCTCATCAAAGACGGCACCCTTGATGAAATGGGGAAAAAATGGTTCGGCGATGACGAGGACGCCAAAGTCGTAGATCTCACCGGCTTTTCCGGTGAAAACGGCGAACTTCGGGTCGTCACCACATCTTCCGATATGCCTTTCTCCTACATAAAAGACAACAAAAACGTCGGTATCTCGATAGAGCTTACCGAAAAGTTCTGCCGCAGATACGGTTATACCCCGGTCATAGAAGACGTTGATTTTGCAGCAAGGATCCCCGGTATCACCTCCGGTATGTATGATATGTGCGCTTCTTCTATGGCAATTACGGAAGAGAGAAAAGAGAGCATAAGCTTTTCCGATACGTTCTACAAGGGCGGCATAGTGCTTACCGTAAGAGCGGAGGATATCGCAGGCAATACTTCCTCCGCCGCGGTAACAAAAGAGACCCCTCTGTCGTACTTTGCCGACAAGAGGATAGGCATTCTCACAGGCAGCTCTTATGAGCCTGTGGCAAAAAAGATATTCCCCAACGCCGAGTACGTTTATTACGACGTTTCCGCAGACCTTGCGCTTGCCACCGTAAAAAACAAGATCGACGGATACCTTATGTCGGCGGATCAGGCGAATACAATGAAAGCGGAAAACCCCGAACTGGTGATCCTTGACGAGAAAGCGGAACAGACACCGTTTGCATTCGCTTTCCCCAAAACGGAAAAGGGAGCGGCTCTCCGTGATAAGGTCAATGAATTCATAGCGAAGATAAGCGCAGACGGAACTATGGATAAGCTCCTCGACAAATGGACGAAAGGAACGCTTGAACAGGAGGTGGATCTGACCGGATTTACGGGAGAGAACGGAACACTCAGTATCGCCTGCGACGGCACTACCCCGCCCTGGGAATTCACATATAACGACAAGCTCACGGGATACGAGATCGAACTTGTGGCTATGTTCTGCCGCGAGTACGGGTATAAGCCTGAATTCGACACGATGACGTTCGCCGCGGTTATCCCCGGTATCTCCTCGGAAAAATACGATATGGCAGCCGCAAACATCTCCGTTACCGAGGAAAGAGCAGAAAGCGTTTATTTCTCGGACAAGGAGTCCGGCAGCGATGTGGTCTTCGTGACCGTTTCCCAGGGTGCCGGAACAGTCGAGGACAGACCTTTCTCATATTACGGTGAAAACAAGAAAATAGGTGTGATAACCGGCGGACTTTACGAAATAATGATAAAGGAGCGCTACCCCAACGCCGACCTGTATCAGTACAACAACCAGTCCGATCTCGGTGCTGCGCTCAACGCGGGAGTGATCGACTGCTTCACCGTTCCGCGCTCTACCGCAGATGATTTCAAGAAGCAGTATAACGGGCTCACATACCTGAATGAAGTCTTCACACAGATCCCCTACGGCTTCGCATTCCAGAAGTCTGAGGACAAGGAATATCTCCGGGATCAGATGAACGAGTTCCTGAAAAAGATACATGACGACGGCACATATGACCAGATCGTTGCAGCATGGTTCGGCGATGACGAGAGCAAAAAGGTCGTCGATATGTCCGGTCTTACCGGAGAAAACGGCGAGCTGAAAATGGTAACAACAGCTACCATGCAGCCGTTCTCCTACATAAAAGACGGCGTCAACGCGGGACTCGAAGTAGATCTTGCAGCCCGGTTCTGCCGCGAGTACGGATACTCGCTCACCATAAGCAGCGCTGAGTTCGCAAGCCTTATCCCCGGCATAACTTCCGGAATGTACGATATGGCCGCCGGGAACATCATGATAACAGCGGAACGCGCGGAAAGCGTCAATTTCTCGGACGTTTACTATACCGCCGATGCTGTTGCGGTAGTCCGTGCAGATGACGAAGATGCAAAAGAAACCGCACCCGGATTTTTTGACAGCATCGCGGTAAGCTTTGAGAAGAACTTTATCCGCGAGAACCGCTGGCAGCTTATACTTGAGGGTATAGGCACGACCTGCATCATAACGGTCATGTCAACACTTATCGGTTCGGTGCTCGCATTCCTGATATGTATGTTCCGCCGCACGGGAAGTGCTCTTGCAAACGCCATATCCAACATCTACGTCAAGCTCCTGCAGGGTACACCTATGGTGGTGCTGCTGATGATACTGTATTATGTGATCCTCGGAAAATCCGGTCTTTCGGCTGTATGGGTAGCGATCATAGGATTCTCGCTGAACTTCGGCGCATACGCTTCCGAGATAATGCGCTCGGGAATAGAGAGCATCGACGGCGGTCAGCGTGAAGCGGCGCTCGCCCTCGGCTACAGCGAAAACCAGGCATTTTTCCGCTTCATCTTCCCTCAGGCGGCAGTCAGGTTCCTGCCGGTATATAACGGCGAGGTAGTTTCACTTCTCAAGAGCACGTCCATAGTCGGATACATCGCTATCCAGGATCTCACGAAAATGAGCGACATTATCCGCAGCCGTACTTACGAAGCATTCTTCCCGCTTATCGCAACCGCAGTGATCTACTTCATTCTTGCATGGATCATTTCGCTGATACTGAAATTCATTCTGAAAAAGGTAAGCCCCAAAAGGATCAGAAAGTCCGGCAGATCCGCCGGAGATACGCAGACAACCAGCTCAGAAAATAAAACTTCCGAATGAAAGAGAGGCATTTCAAAATGAGCATGATCAAAATTGAACATCTTAGAAAAGAATATCCGAATGTCACGCCGCTGAAAGATGTCTGCGTGGAAATCAACAAGGGAGATGTCATCTCAGTCATAGGACCGTCCGGAACGGGAAAATCCACACTTCTGCGCTGCCTTAACCAGCTTGAGGAACCCACTTCCGGAACTGTTACCGTTGACGGCGAAGTCATAACAGATCCGAAATGCGACGTTTCACGCGTCCGCAGAAAGATGGGAATGGTGTTCCAGTCCTTCAACCTCTTCGCTAACCTCAACATCATCGAAAACGTCATCTCTGCACCCGTGAACCTGCTAAAAACACCGAAGGAACAGGCTTACAAGGAAGGTATGGAACTGCTAAAACGCGTAGGTCTCGCGGAAAAAGCCAGAAACTACCCCGACGAGCTTTCCGGAGGTCAGAAACAGCGTGTAGCGATCGCCCGCGCGATTGCGATGCACCCGGAGATAATCCTCTTCGACGAACCTACCTCCGCACTTGACCCGACTATGGTCGGCGAAGTGCTTTCCGTTATACGCTCTCTTGCAAAAGACGGCATGACTATGATGATCGTCACCCACGAAATGAAGTTCGCCCGCGATGTTTCAAACCGCGTGTTCTACATGGACGAGGGCGGTATATATGAGGACGGAACTCCTCAGCAGATCTTTGAAGACCCCCAAAAAGAGAAAACGAGAATTTTTATCAAGCGCCTCAAACAGCTTTCTCTTGAGATAACCTCCGCGGAATTCGATTTCATCGGTTTCAACTCCCGCATCGAGCAGTTCGGCAGAGACAATCTGGTAGCGCCTAAGACCCTGCGCAATATCGAACTTGTTTTCGAGGAGCTTGTAATGCAGAATATCATAGGCTTTGTGGATCACAACGGCGATGGACTTCCGATAAACGTGCTGATCGAACATTCCGAGACAGATGAGACTGCGGAAATGACCATCACATACGGCGGAGTCAATTATGACCCGTTCACGGACGGAGATGAACTTTCCGTAATGATCGTGAAGAAACTTGCTTCCGAGATCAGGCATTCATTCGACGAAAAGAATGCGGTTTTTATCAGATTCGCATAATAAAAAGGCAGTGCGGCCACTCAGCTGCGCTGCCTTTGTTGTAATAAATGTGTCCTCAATAACTGCCTTTTGGCAGTTATTGAGGACACATTATTTATGCTCATTACATATTTCCTCCGGGTCACATTAAACCCGCCGGTACCTTTCACAATAACATTACGTCCATATCATATCCATGACGATATGATCGTTTGTTTTTCTATTATATCACACCGGCCGCAAAAATGCAGCACCGCAGAGCATCAAGGATCATTCGTTGTTTTAACGACCGGCAAATTTACTATTGCATTTGTCCGCATAAAATGCTATAATATTCCACGGAAAATGCAAGACCGGCAGCACCGATGATAAACCGCAGAAGGAGAAGATCGTATAATGAAGATAAAAAAGATAATTTCGCTTTGCATATCCGGAATGCTCCTGCTGTCTTTGTGCGGCTGCGGCGCAGAGGAAAAAAAGCGCAAGATCACAGTGTGGGTGACAGACGAGACAAGGGCGATAACCCAGACTAAACTCGACGAATGGCTCGGAAGTCAGGAAGATAAATGGCGCCGGAAATACACGATCACCGTATCGATCATGGAGACAGGCGAAGTCGTGACCCAGTTCCTTACCGATGTCGAAGCAAGCGCTGATGTTTTTAATTTCGCACAGGATCAGCTTTCAAGGCTTATAGCGGCTAACGCTATCTCACCGCCTGGCGGCTCGTTCCTTGAAAGCATAATATCCGAAAACGACGATGGCTCGATTCAGGCCGCGACGCAGGACGGAAAGATCTATGCATACCCGGAGACTTCGGACAACGGATATTTCATGTATTACGACACTTCCGTGATAACCGATCCGTCAACGCTTGAGGGCATTCTCGGACAGTGCAGTGCGGCGGGAAAAAAGTTTTATTTTCCCCTCGATAACGGCTGGTACAATATGTCATTCTTTTTCGCTGCCGGAGCCGACTGCAGTTATACCTGCGATTCCGACGGCCTGTTCACCGGCGCGGACTGCGACCTCGATTCCGAAGCCGGCTTAAAAGCCATGAAAGCCATGATCGCTCTGCGGGATCACCCCGCGTATGCGCTCTCAACGGGAACGGACGCAGCCATGTTCAACCCCGACGGCGGTACGGCAGGAGCAATCATTTCGATTCCGGCGGAAGCGGCGACTGCAAAAGCTTATCTCGGCAAAAACTATGGGGCTGCGCCTTTACCGACATTCGAGGTCGACGGTGAGACATTCCACATGAGCGGGTTCAAGGGATACAAGCTTATCGGCGTCAAGCCGCATACAGACGATGATACAACGGTGTTCTGCCACAAGATCGCGGAGTTCCTTTCCGGTGAGGAGATGCAGCTCGCAAGATATGACGCGGCAGGCTGGGGTCCCTCGAACCTGAAAGCTCAGCAGAATGAGAAGATCGTGTCGGACAAGGCTCTCTCTGCCCTTTCGGAACAGTTTGGATACTGCAGGGAACAAGGTCAGTATCCGAACCTTTTCTGGGATCTTATGAAAGGTTTCGGCTCGGATATAAATGCCGGAAAATACACCGGCGAAGATGATAAAGTGCTGAAAGCGGCGCTGGCTGACCTGCAGGCGGATATCATGAAAGCAAGATAAAGGCACGATGCAGAAAAGCGTCCCCTCTGAGAGCTCAGCGAGGACGCTTTTTATCGTGTGCATAACAGCGGAAGAGTTTCGTCATATTGCAGCAGCGAATGAAGTTTAAGTTCAGTTATCAAGATATTTTCTGATGTTGTATTTGACTTTATGCTGGGTTATATTGCCGTATTCTATCGCTTCTGTAGGACAGTTCCCGATACATGCCATGCAGTGGGCACAGCTTTTTATCCACACCGGGCGTTTGTTCTCCATTCTGATATTATTGATCGGGCACACTTTTGCGCACTTACCGCAGCCTATACATTTTTCGGTGGTGTGAAAATCCTTTGAGGGCTGTTTCAGTTTTATCCATATCGGCGTGAACGGAAGAGTTATGATCTTTTCAAACAAGAACACATATCTTGCCCTAAGCCGCTCCCCTTTTCTTATGCATTCGGCAGCTTCATCAGTCTTATCCCGGGAAGTGCTTATACGGCGGAGGATCTCTTCCCGCTCAAGCTCGGGGTAAGTATTGCTGGCTATGTAATTCCGGGGCATCTTGAATTCCGCGTGCCCCATATAATGCATTCCTTTTCTGCGTATAATGCCCTTTGCGAGAGAACCGGATATCCCCGCATAGCCGCCGCTCGTGAAGATAAAATACACGTCCCTGCTGCCCGAAAACGATACCTTTTTAAGCCAGTCCCGCAAAAAGAACGGCATTTCACAGACATACACCGGGGAACATATAACAAACGGTCTTTCAGAACTTATCACGGAGGTGTCTCCGGTTTTCACACGCTCTGACAGGTCGAGAAGTTCATCACCGAGCTTCTCGCTTATAAGACGGGCAATAAATGCGGTGTTGCCCGTGGCTGAATAATAAAGGACCATTCTCTTTTCCTTTCTGCAATGTTTTGCGTTCAATAATGCCGGCCTGCCAAAGTTCATTATACCACCGAAATAACCAGATGTAAAGATGTAATGTTTAAATACACAGGCAGCACCGCATAAAGATCCGGATAAAAAACAAGCTGCCCATTAAACCATGAGCAGCCTGTCTGCATTCACAAAGTGTGCACGAGCACAGAAACAATTTGCTTCCGAGGCTTATGCAAGAGAGTCGATGTAGTTGGTGAGCCACTCTCTGTCATAGAAGTGTTCGAGCTTGGAAAGTGAGTAATCCGGTTCCGCACCCTGGTCAACGTCATAGAACGAACCGTTCTTGGTATAGCTCAGGCGGAAGTTGCTGGAAATGTTAATTACCGCGCCTGTTGCCGTGGAGACAGTGCCTACAACGCAAGCGCCGCCGGCGGACTTCTGACCGATTATGGACACATGAGGATCCTCCTTGAATGCGCAGGGAACGAGGTTGCCGCAGGAAAAGCTTACAGTTGAAGTAAGGCAGTAGAGATTGAGCCCCTTGCCGGCGAGTGTATCATCGGAATCGTATTTGCCGTCAAAGTTCGTGTCAGCCTTGTAGTAGTTTGTTACAAGAGCGCCGCTCTTTGAGTTTTCGATGCTGATACCTGCCTTGCCGAGGAAAGATGCGATAGTGAATACTGCCGCGTCAGTAGCTCCGCCGGCATTGCAGGAAAGATCAAGAACAACATTCTTTATGGGGCTGTCCTTGCGGTTTATCTTGTTGACCGCATAAGAGATCGCGCCGAAAGTACCCGCAATGGTACTCGGATCATTGTAATCAAGTTTTGCGCACTCTTCCATATCAATTGAGAACAGGTCAAACGTAATATATGCCGTATCTCCTACCTCTTCGTAATAAGGAACACCTTCGGGATAATATTCCGCTCTCTTTCTCATAAGTTCCTTGATACGTTCCATGTATAACTCGTCCGCACGTCCGCCGCCGTATTTTTCCGCAAGTTTAGATGTGTAATCAATGCCGGAAGCATAGGAGCTTAAAACGTATGCGCTGTGATTGTCGTCGAGTACATCGGTAACTATTGAGTGAAGTTCTTTGTCTATTGTCTTTGATTTAGTCGAAAACAGCTTAAAACCGGACTCTCTCTGCAGTAAAAGTGTTCCGAAGTTGTCTATACTGTGCTTTTCTCTCAATCCGTAAAGATTATCCATTGCAAAGCAGAATTCAGCCGCACTGAACTCCGCAAGTTCCTTACTTATCTTATTGGTCGCGTACTTGCCGTTCTTTCCGTAATACACCTGTCCGAGCTTGGTTAATTTGCCGTCGGCATAAAACTCCTGCTGTTTTCCCCGGCAGAATATGAGAGATCTTCCGTTATAGAGAATTACTCCTGCTCCGGCAGGCGCCAGGAATATATCGGAGAAAGTCTGAAGGGGTATGTAATACTTGTCTCCCTTGCGGACAAAATCTATGCCGTAATCTGCCGCGTTCATGGTAACGGGGGTGCCGTAGCGCTCGGTAGATTTGACCGTCTTTAACCCGGTGATCTCATCGTAAGTATCCCAGAACGGGACGATAAGATCTATCAGAGTCTTGCTTTCTGCTGTGTAGAAGCCGTCAAAATCCCAGAAGAAAATGGAGTCATCGGCAAAGTTGATCGTTGCCATATAATTGTTTTCTCTTGTGAGAGTAACAGTATCACCGTCTTCCTCAACTTTAAGATCATAGGTCCCGAACCCTCTTGATCTCGTCAGATCTATGAGGTACCCTGCCATATCGTTGATCTCAATATAAGGAACATCGTTGACTCCGTTCATGAAGTAAAGCTTTGTCTTCATTTTCTGATCGCTGTAGTCAAAGAAATAAGTGTTTACGCTCTTGCTTTTGATTGTGTAGGTCTTTTCGGCTGTTGCTGTCGCGGTAACAGACGTGCCTTCCGCCGAGGCGAATACCTGAGTGCCTGTCATTGACGTGAGCATTACCGCGCTTGCAAGCACGGCGCTGATCGTTCTTCTGAGCTTTTTGTTCATTTGTTTACCTTCCTTTGTGCATTCTTTTGCAGGTGCATTTTCTGCTGCACCTTGTGCCATTATATCACATTTCCGTTGATAAAAAAACAGCGGGCGCAAATTTTTGTAATATGCAGCAATCATTTTCGTTATTTCATACAAATTTGATTAAACAGTCTTTTATTCGCTTATCCAATATGCTGTATAAGGCGTTCCGACGTTCATAAGACTTACCTCCACTGCCGATCACGACGTTCACCGACGTAACTCCGTACTTCACGGTCAGTTCAGGGCATTCATATTCCGGATTTACCGGCGCAGCTGTACATAAGGGAACCTCTAAAAATATTACGGCGCTCATTTCAGAGCGTTCACCTGCTGCGTCGGGAATAATGTGTTTCCGGTCCACCAAAAGTGCCTTTACAAAAGCTCCTGAGTATGGTATAATATCGAATGTAAGAACGGTAGCGATCTGTGAGATTTATCGGCATATGTCAGGAAAGAAAAAACAAAGCAAAGAGATCCGGCAGTATCGGCGCGGCCGGATAAAAGCAGAGTTCATTTGCATCATTTCAATGTTTGCGCTCGAACTCGTGATACTGATTTCAGCGGTATTCGTCGGCTGCGATCATGCAAGTAAAACCGGGAACTGCACCGTACCGCTCGATGCGGTGGTGACGTCTGTTTCAGAAGAGCGTGTGCTGTCGCAAAACACCATGAAACACGGCGGTAACTACAAATATATCACTAAGACCACAGTGACCGTTTCTGTCATGACCGACGGGATCTTCAAGGAAAAAACGATCACGAGCGACGCACCGTATTTCAGGAAAGATCAGAAGCTGAAGATATACTATGATCCCGAAGATCCGTCAGTCTATTACATTGAAGAACAGATGGAAAAAACAAGAGAAACGCTCATTACACTGATCGTTATTGCCGCGCTGTGGCTGGCGGCGTGTGCTGCATTGACACTGTTGTTCGCAAAACATTATAAGAAGTACAAAAACGGCGAATGAACCGATCCGTGAGCAGTATCACAGGCACAGTAACAAACCGTAAGATGCCTTATATATACGCATTATGTCCGCAAAAAATACCGCAAGCGATGTTATCCGCCTGCGGTATTTTATTAATGTTTATCCAGCTGCGCTCCATGATGACCCGATTTCATTATCCGGTGCTGACTGATGACAAATACGAGCGAGAGCACGGTTCCTATGATCGCTCCGGCAGACACATCGCTCAGGTAATGGGCGCCGAGCTGCATTCTCGAAAACATAACGATCATACCGAACACAAGTCCACAGATAAGGAGCAGATCCGTACGTTTTTTAAGCTTCGGAAAAAACCATGCGACAGAAAGCAGTATGTACACACAAGAGATGCTGAGCACACTGTGACCGCTCGGGAAAGATCGGAAATCCGTTTTTTCAAGACCGAGTGAAGTCACATAATCACCTGCACCCGAAAAGGGTTCATACCACTGCACAAAGCCTATCCCCTCATATCCCATTACAACTATACGGTATCTCGGACGGCTGAACACGATCTTCAGTATCTCCATTGAAAGCAGAGCGACAAGCATTATTATCACCAGCCCCAGCACCTTCTTTGCGAGAAGCTTGTCCCCGGACTTTGCCCCGAGCCTGTATCCGAGAAAGAACAGAGGATACGCGACAACTGCACTTACAGCAACGGCTGCGGGTGTATTATGGTTGAGCGCCGGGAACATACCGCCGAGACAGTCCACCGAAAGAAGCGTGCGCGAACCTTCAAACCCCGAGTAAAGCGCAAGCCCGATGCAAATGCAGCAGAACAGCACTTTAAGAGCCTTACCGAAACCGGAATGTATCGTGCGTTCGGTAAGCGTTCCCATAAACAGCACGGCTGATGCAAAAAAAGGGTATATCCCGACAGTTGTTATCACCACAGCGGGCAGATTGCCGGGTGAATATACTGCGGCAGCTATCGTCTCGTCATAAAAAGTGCCTGTAATAAACAAAGCTGTGAAAATTATAAGCATGATGATATGTATCATTATCTGCGCCGTGTATTTTCTCATGGATATAAGCTTTCCTTTCGGTCTTTACTTTATCCTGCGCTGCCGCCGTGCATTTCGTGCTGTCAGATATCCCTCACCCCGCATATCAGAAGAGCTCGTCTATATATGCGGTAAGTGAGTCTCTGTCGAAGTAATTATCCATCTTGCTGATAACAAAGTCCGGTTCCGCGCCCTGATCTATGTCATAGAAAGCGCCGTTTCTGAGGAAGCTGAGCCGCATGGAACTTGAGATCCTGAATAAGCTTCCGGAAGCTGTGTTCATGTACATTACCGAGCAGGTACCGCCGCCGCTTCTCTGCCCCAAAAGGGTCACATGGGGATCGTCCTTGAATACGGAAGGCACAAGATTTCCGCAGGAAAAGCTTACCCTTGATTCGAGGCAGTAAAGATTAAGCCCCTTACCTGCGAGAGTATCCTTGGAATTGAACTTGTGGTCGAAATTTGTATCTGCCTTGTAATCGTTTGTGACAAGAGCGCCGGTGTTCGGATCTTCAACGCTTATAGAAGCCGTACCGAGGAACGCGGCGATAGTATATACCGCTGCATCTACTTCTCCTCCGGTGTTGCAGGAAAGATCGAGCACGACATTCTTTACCGGGCTTCCTTCTCTGAGTATCTGCTGAACGGAATACGCGACTATTCCCATGGTATCCTTATCGTCGGCAGTCGGTGCTTTCTCGTAATAGTCCCGGGAGATCGAGGTGAATGAGTCAAAGGTTATGTACGCTGTATCGCCTATCTCCTGATATCCGGGGACCCCGTCGGGGTGGTATTTGCTCCTTAACCCCGTATATTCGTCCAGAAGGTCGAATGTGACGGTCCTTGCGCGTCCCTGACCGTATTTGTTTTTAAGCTTGGTACCGAAATCATAACCGGACGCGTAGGACGCCATTCTGAAAATACTGTGCTGATCGTCAAGGTTCTGGTAAATGAGCTGATAAAGAGCGTAATCGGAAATGCGCGTATCGTTGGATGTCATGAGCTGTGTAAATCCGCGCTGTTCCACAAGGTCGGCAAAACTGTCGATATTGTGGGCATCTTTCAGACCGTAAAGATGATCCATTGCAAAACAGAGTTCATTATAGCTGTATTCTGCAAGATCCTTTCCTATTTTCTGACGGGCATACTTGCCGTTCTTCCCGTAATAGATCTCTCCGAGCTCTGTATAGCCTTCGTCTGTCACAAGCGGATCGGCCGAATGAACTATGACAGATCTTCCGTTGTACAGCAGGTTAAATAACTGGGGCGCAAAGAAAATATCGGACACGGTCTGGATAGGCAGATAGTAGCCGTCACCTTTGCGGCGGAGCTTGATATCGTAAGCGCCGAGATCCATTGTTATTTCCTTGCCGTAACGCTCCGTGGCGGAATTAAGTGTCTTGATATATGAATATGTACCGTCCTCTGATTTCCAGCTCGGCATCACCAGATCTACAAGAGTTCTGCTGTCGGAAGAGAGAAAGGCGTTGTAATCCACGAAATAAATGGTATTTTTTGCAAAATCAAATTCCGCATAATAACCATTTTTTCTCATTAAACGTACTTTCTCTCCGTCGACCAGGATATCAAAATCAAGTCCCTTCTGACCCGATGATGCCATAACGGTCTGGAAAATACCCGCAAAGTCCTCGATCCTGAGATAGGGCACGGTACCGCCGTCAAAATAATAAACCGACATATCCACTGTATTTTCCGGTTCATTCGTAAAAAAATATGTCTTCAGATTTTTACGGGCAAGCTTGTAAGAACTTGTCTGCGACGCCGCGGTCGGAGTACTGTCCGCATACGCGGTGAGCTGTGTTCCGACTGTTGACGTGAGCATTACCGCTCCGGCGATCAGCGCGCACAGGCGTCTTTTAAATCTTCTTTTCATTGTTATAATACATCCTTTCATTTAAAAGACCTCGTTTTGGCAGAGATCTTATGAGTGCCTTTCTCTCAGATGTTTTTGGAATCCATATGATCTACTGAATGTATATGGTACGGGTATTCCGGAAAGCGGAAGCTATACCCGTGATCCCCGACCAGATCAGTCCTCCGCCGTAGATATACGCAGGTATCTCCGTTGACCGCATAAGTATCCCGGACACCGCCGCAGCTATTGCTATAATTACGTTGAAAAGACCCGTTGCGAACTTTATCTTCCACTCCGGCGCATCAAGCTTTTTTGCCTCAAAGCTTCTGAGGATATCCACCGCGCCGGCGGCTGCATACGCCCCCACAAGGTATATTATGAGGTACACGGGGCCGAGGGTGGTGAGCGTAGCTGTGAACATAGCGAGGTCAAGCAGAATGACACTTTTGTAAAGTATGGACTTTCCGCCTACCATGAGCCGCGCCATGGTGAAATAGTATATCATCATTCTTATGCCGTAGATCAGCAGATATACGACAAGCCCCGCAATGAGCAGCAGATAGTTTATCTCCGGCAGCAGAATAAACAGTATCCCGGCTATAACAAGAAGGAACCCGCCGACCGTTTTCCTTATCCTCTGTAACCAGCTCATTCATCACTGCCCCCTTTCTTTCTGTTCTTTACGACTGATACTCCGGCAAGCTTATTGCCCGACTTGTAGATACGGTTTGTCACCATACGCTTCTGTGCGATCGCCGCGGCTGTGAATCTTCCGAGAAAGGTGTTGTCCTTGTCGGAAGCGTTCGTATATTCGTCCTGGTACTTTCCGATGTCGAAGTCCACTATCCCGATCCCCGACATCTCCTCGCCCAGTTTCTTCCAGTCCTCGCAAGCGTCCGTCTGCCTTTTTTCAAGTATCTCTTTTATCCTCTCCCGCCATGTTTCCGCGGCTGCAGTGTCATACCTGTCCTTCTCAAAGTCGTGCTCGGCTCCCCGCAGATATTTCAGCGCGTATATCATCTGGCAGAACGCGTTCATATAATCGGAGGGGTTATCCTTCACGATCTCCTCGTAATCGCCCCAGGCGGGCAGATATTTATACCGTGCATAGCTGTAATCCGGGAGATGACCGGCTCTGCCGTGACCGAGATTCATCACCGATATCTCGCTGTTCTGATGAAGGCTGTTGACATAGACCCCGTTTTCGGGATCATCTTCCGCGGACGGGTTGTGAATGAATTTTACCGGACGCTCGGTATAGCCCTCTCCGTCCGGAACCAGCTCATAGAAATAATAGTCGGTATTGTTTATGACAAACGAGGGGGTGCCCGCAAAATATCTGTGTGCCCATGTGTCAGCCAGAACGTGCATGGCTATGCCGGCTGCCGGAGATCCCTTGTCCTTTGCGAGCTTGACCGTTTCCACGAGCAGATCGCTGTTCGTATTGCAGATAAGCCGGTATTTGTCATGATACATCTTGGGCGCGCCTTTTCTTACCGCATAAAGATCGGCGGGCAGGAAATGAAAAGATGCCCAGATACGGGTTATATTCTGCAGGCTCGCAATATCGGGCTTAATATCCATAAGCTCAAGCTGAAGCTGTGTGGTAGCCGCCTCCGCCGGAGCCTTTATCTTCCTTAAGAGCGTTGCCGAACAATGATCCACAAGCTGTGCGCTGTAGCATATCTCCATGCACTCATCGTGAGTATATCCCGCAAGATATGCCGCACAATATGTAGCATAATAGTGAAAATCCTTCTGCATTATCCCTCACCAATATTCTTACGCCCGTAAACCCGTATCATCACAGCCGAGTAACACATCTCCCCCAGCGTGACCGCGGCAGTGGCATCAACTATCATTGACACCGCAAGGCTCATAACACTTTCGTTTGCAACGGCGACCGTTCCCATGAGCGCAGCGCCGCTGTATATAACGCCGAAAACGTGAAACAACGCAAGCAGCACGATGACCGCTATGTAGAACGAATGTTTTTTCTTTCCGAGCCCTTCTTCGCGGGCTCTTCTGCCGACGAACAGATATACGCTGAGCAAAGCTCCAAAAAACACTGCTAAGACCAAAAGCAAAATAATTATCGTAGCCCCTCCGGAAATATTATTCGCAAGCTCGGGCTCTATCAAAGTCTGAGGCGAGTTTATCACGACAAGTATTACCCTTGCTACATTCCATATTCCGAGCGCCATCAAACCGGAGCCCATAATATACAGGGAATTACGGTGTTTTCGGATCCTTCTCGCTATCTCTTTCTCCTCTGTTATGACCGGCACCTCCCGTCCCGATATAGTAATTGACCCAATTATATCACAATCGACGACAAAATGCAAGCCCAACAGCCGTCAGACAGCAGCAGAACGATCCGCCGTCAATGCTTCCTGATCGGATCATCTGAATTTCCGCACTTTCGCAGGCACATTTCTTTTGGTCAGAATTGACATTTCATACTAAAGGTGGTATAATTAATTTGTGCGGTATTGCCTATATTATTATGGGTATTTGCTGAAGCAATTCATCATGACCGCCTATCCCGCAGAAAATTCTGCATCGGGATCATGCTCGTCCATGATCCGAGATCCTTTTTCCGGAGTATTATATTATGAAAAACAAGATCCCTTTCCGCGACATATTCAGGAATCAGAACAAGGGGACATTGCTGGTCTCGGCGACGATCGCTGTTTTCTTCGCCGTCGTGATAACAAGCTACAACGTCCTGCTCCTTAATTCGGTTAGCAGCAACATGGTCAGCACAGGACAGATCTCAGCCGAGCGTTCCGCAAAGACCGTGGATATGTTTCTTTCGGACTGCTACAACTCGCTCACTGTCGTGGAATACACTCTCAACGATCTCATTGCCGACGGCGCATCGGACGAAGAGATACTTGAATTCATAACGCAGCACGACGCATCGCTCAAACACACCATAGGATCAGAGACCGCAAAGCTCTACTCACTCATAGACGGCATGATCTTTGACGGAGAAGAGAATGCTATCCGCGTCCCGGATTATGACCCCTCGGAACGTCCGTGGTACAGAAAAGCCGCCGCGGACAGAGAAGACTTCGTGCTCGTTGACCCGTACAAGGACGTGCATACGGGAAATATCCTCATGACTATCTCCAAGGCAATGAACGGAGAGGATAACTTCGTCATGTTCGACGTATCCCTCGAACATATACAGCAGGTCATCGAACAGCAGTCATCGAGCAGCAGCAGCCTGACCGAAATGGTGCTTGACAGCACATTGTCCGTTGTCGCGCATTCCGATACAAATGAACTCGGAAGATCATACACAGATGAAGAACCGGATACCGTCGGTGCAGTCATAGCGTCTATGCTGCCCGACAATAAGGAGCAGTATTTCGACTTATCCTTCGGCGGCCACAGATATACGGCGTACATAGTTCCGATACTCGGTGACTGGGTAAGCGTTTCCGCTGTTGCAACATCGGACGAATATATGCCGATACGGATACTGTTTATGGTAAGTATCGCAGTATCGGCGATACTTGTGCTCACGGTCATCTTTATCCTTATACGCACCGGACGGAAGGAACTGCTCGCAGCGCGTCTTAACTCCCAGCTCTCCTCTGCCGCGGATATTTACCTTTCTCTGAGCGATATAGATCTCATAAACAACACCGTTATACAGATAAAGGATTTCAACCCCCGTTTCCTGACACAGTTCACTCCCGATACCAACAACGTTCAGGAAACATTCAACCGGATCATGGAAAGTATGCCCGATACTCCGACAAAACAGGCTGCCATTGATTTCGTCGATCTGTCCACCATTGCCGACCGGCTTGCAGAAAAAGGAAGCGTTCTTCTTGAGTACCAGAGCCACGGCTACAAGTGGGTACGGGCAAGGTTCGTTGAATCCGAGCGCACCCCCGACAGAAAACTTTCCCATGTTCTGTGGATGCTCGAAGATATAGACGCGGAAAAGAAAGAAAGAGACCGGCTCACCGCAAAGGCTGACAAGCTCATGAACCAGCTCTCCTCCGCCGCAGATATCTATATCTCGCTCTGCGACCTCGATGTTCCCAATAACACCGCCACTGCCATAAAGAACGCAAATCCCGCTATCGCAGCCGCCGTGGAAGCCGGAAAAGACAATATGCAGGAAACCTTCTTCGGCATCATGAGAGGGCTTCCCGAAAGCCCCACAAAGCAGGCTGCAATTGAC
>JAGBMA010000047.1 GCA_017635095.1 Ruminiclostridium sp.
AACTGGAAGACCCGTTTACGGGTAGCAAGTAACAGACTTTTCTGCAAGTGTCAGACCGTTTTTGCGTCTTTAGACGTTTGCCAGAACGGAGCCTTTTAGGCTCATTTGAAAAGCCACCGGCTATGCCGGTGGATCTTTACTCTTTCAAGCTTCACAAGCGGTACCCATTCGTCCTCGATGATCCGCTCTCCGGTAAGCTCAAAGCCGTTTCTTCTGTAGAACTCTATTCCCCGCTTATTGTATTCAAGCGCCCAGAGATGATCCGCACCGTACTCACTGACTGCGTAACCGAGCAAAGCCGCGCCTATACCGCAGCTCTGGAATGCAGGCTCAACATAGAGCTTCACAACTTCTGTTCCGTTTACGCGCAATATTCCTTTTACAACATCATCGTCGTAAACGAAAGTTTCTCTGAGCGCAGCAGAACCTTCTTTATATTCCGCTGCGGTATCGGTGACGTTAAGTTCCTTGAAATAGTATTCATCATTATGAAAGAACGGATAAAAGTTCACGCGGTAGTTTGTGACAATGATCTCAGCTATGCGCCCTGCGTCCTCACGTTTCGCCTTCCGTATGTACATGAAGCGTTCTCCTTTCAGCTTTTGAACGGCGTTTTTGCAAATGCAGCCGCATAGACTTTTGCCGCGCCGTTTTCTTTCAGCACTTTCGCTGCCTCCGCAAGTGTGCTCCCCGTGGTGCAGACATCATCTATCACCAACAGCCGCTTCCCTGCTATATCACAGTTCTTCTCGTTCACAGCAAAAGCTCCGATAACATTTTCAGCGCGCTCGTTCATTCCGAGGCGTTTCTGCACCTTCGTCTCCTTAGCTTTCACAAGCACATTTCCATACGGCACGCCAAGCAGGAATCTCAGTTCCTGCGCGATCAGTTCGGATTGGTTGTATCCGCGTTCTTTCATGTTCTTCTTCGATGCAGGTATCGGAACTATCATGTCGATATCTCCGGCAAAGGAACTTTTCCGGACTGCTTCCGCGATACCGCAGGCAAAAGCATAGTAGCTGTTGCCGTTCCTGTTCTTCTTGAATGCGAGGACAGCGCCTTTTATGTTATCATCGTAAATACAGTAAGCTGCTGCTCCGTCGGTATGCGCCACCGCTAATGTGTCCTTGCAGACGTTTAGCCTGCTTTTGCAGTCAACGCAGAAATCGGCATCATAGTCGATATATCCGCCGCAGCACGGGCAGATATTCGGGTAAAGCCAGTCTATCCAATATCTGTATATCCTGTGCAGTTTTGCTCTGTCCATTTATTATCCCCATAAAAAAGCGGCGGACAAAACAGCCCGCCGCCGTAGATCTGTTATCAGAACTTGTCTTCTTCGTCTTCGTTCCAGGAATAGAGCTTGCGGATCTCAGCACCGACTTTTTCAAGCTGATGCTCGCCCTGAATGCGTCTGCAGGCATTGAAATGAGAACGACCCATCTTGTTCTCCATGATCCAGTTGCGGGCAAATGTGCCGTCCTGTATCTCGGAGAGTACCTTCTTCATTTCCTTCTTCGTATCCTCTGTGATGAGGCGCTTGCCTACCTCATAGTCACCGAACTCAGCCGTGTCGGAGATAGAGTATCTCATCATCTTGAAGCCGCCCTTATAGATAAGGTCAACTATGAGCTTCATTTCATGAATGCACTCGAAATAAGCATTCTGCGGATCGTAACCTGCTTCAACAAGTGTCTCGAATCCTGCCTTCATAAGAGCTGTTACGCCGCCGCAGAGTACACACTGCTCACCGAACAGGTCTGTCTCTGTCTCCATCTTGAATGTAGTTTCAAGAACGCCTGCTCTTGCTCCACCGATACCTGCCGCATAAGCGAGACCGATATCCGTAGCGCGGCCGGAATAATCCTGATGAACCGCGATAAGGCAAGGAACGCCTCTGCCGATAGTATATTCGGAACGAACGGTATGACCCGGACCCTTGGGCGCTATCATGATAACGTCAACGTCAGCGGGCGGGATAATCTGTCCGAAGTGGATATTGAATCCATGAGCGAACATGAGCACCTTACCTGCAGTGAGGTTGGGCTTGATGCTCTCCTGATAGAGCGCAGCCTGCTTTTCATCATTGATGAGGATCATGATGATGTCTGCCTTCTTTGCAGCGTCAAAAGCGGTATATACTTCAAATCCCGCTTCTTCTGCCTTCTTCCAGGACTTGCTTCCCTCGTAGAGACCGATGATGACCTTAACGCCGCTGTCCTTTAAGTTGAGAGCGTGAGCGTGACCCTGGCTTCCGTAGCCGATTATGGCAACGGTCTTTCCGTCAAGTACGGAGAGGTTGCAGTCTGATTCATGATACAGTTTTGCCATTTTTGATTACTTCCTTTGCTGATTATATTGTCAATGAAGCGCTTCCGCGCTGGATCGCTACAGTACCCGTTCTTACGATCTCTTTAATGCCGTAAGGACGGAGAAGCTCCTCGAACGTTTTGATCTTGTTGCTGTAATCCGAGAGCTCAAGAGTTATTGTATTTACGGAGATATCCGAGATCTTCGCCTCGGTGATCTTTGCGATAGATATAAGTTCTGCACGCTGAGCGGGGGTACAGTTCACCTTTATGAGCACAAGTTCGCGGGTGAGCAGTTCACTTTCGCTGAAAGAACGGACTTTGATGACATCAATGAGCTTGTTGAGCTGCTTGAGGATCTGTTCGAGGGTATAATCATCGCCGTCAGCAACTATCGTGATGCGCGATACATTCTCGTCTGCGGTAACGCCCACCGCAAGGCTGTCGATATTGTAAGCGCGTCTTGCGAAAAGTCCCGCAACGCGTGCAAGAACGCCGGCATGGTTTTCGACAAGGACAGAAATAGTATGTTTCATATTATCGTCCTTTCTTCTTTATCCACAAAAACCTGCAGCAGATACGGCTTTTCCGAGCTGAGCATATTCTTTATGGCGCCTTCTGCCTGTGAGATATCCGTTACATTCTCGGCTTTTATACCGTAAGCTTCCGCGATCACATCAAATGCCGGACTTCCGGTAAGATCGACCGCGATCTCGCGTTTTTCATAGAGTTTGTCCTGGAGCTCCCTGACCATTCCGAGAGTTGTATTCACGAACACGATCAGCTTTACGTTTATCCCGTGCTGAACTGCCGTCGCAAGCTCCATGAACTGCATCTGAAGGCTGCCGTCGCCGCACATCGCTATGACTGTACGCTCCGGGAGCGCTTTTTTTGCTCCGATTGCCGCAGGGAGCGAATAACCCATAGTTCCCATTCCGCCCGCAGTCATGAACCGCCCTTCGGTCAGGCAGATGTTGTTCGCTGTCCAGATCTGGTTCTGTCCGACATCGGCTACGATTATGCTGTCCTTGGGTATCTGGCGGTTGAGCTCCTGCACGAAAAGCTTCGGGCAGACCGTACCGGGCTTTGCATCCGGCACAGCCGTTTTCCGGCTCCGTACTTCATCAAGCTCATCTGTCCATTCTGTATGTTTCAGCTCGGGAACAGTCTCCGTGAGCTGAACGAGTATCTTCTTTATATCGCCTACCACCGGCGTATTGACATTAACATTCTTTCCTATCTCGGCAGGATCAATGTCAATGTGGATCACAGAGATCCCCGAAAGGTTTCTGAGCGCTACCACTGCCCTGTCGCCCATTCTCGCCCCGAGAAGTATCAGCAGGTCGCAGTGCGACACGGCGTAATTCGCCGGTTTCACGCCGTGCATTCCTATCATGCCGAAGTAAAGTCTGTCTGTCATATCCATATTGCTTATACCCATCATCGTATTGACAACGGGGATATCGCATTTATGCGCAAGAGCTGCAAGCTCTTCCCTGGCATCGGACAGAAATACTCCGCCGCCCGCACAGATCACGGGTCTTGACGACTTTGCGATCGCATCGGCAACGCGCTTTATCTGGAGCTTATTGCCTTCGGTAGTGGGCTTGTATGAGCGGATCTCGACCTTATCCGGGTACATGAATTCCGTTTCCATGAGCTGAACGTCCATGGGAACATCTATCAGTACAGGACCAGGACGGCCTGTTTCCGCGATATAGAATGCTTTCTTTATCGTATCGCATATAGACGCAGGATCCTTGACGATGTAACTGTGTTTTACAAACGGCTCGGCCGAACCGGTTATGTCTGCCTCCTGGAAAACGTCACGTCCGATCTGATCGGAATTGACCTGACCGGTTATCGCAACGATCGGAATGCTGTCCATATAAGCGGTGGCAATAGCAGTTATGAGGTTGAGGGCACCGGGGCCGGAAGTTGCGATACAGACGCCCGCTTTACCGGTAACTCTTGCATAACCGCTTGCGGCATGACCGCCGTTCACCTCATGGCGTACAAGGATATGCTCTATATCGGACGAGATAAGCTCATCATAAAAAGGACAGATAGCCGCGCCCGGATAACCGAAAACGTGCTTAACACCCTCGGCTTTGAGACATTCGACCATTGCTTTCGCGACAGTCATCTTTTTTTCGGACAAACCTATCACCTCTTTTTCAATTCATGATCCGCTGTTCTGAATTATCGGCAGCCGGATAACTGTTTTCAGCTTTTCCGGAGCCGTTTTTCTCGGATCGCTAAGATATATCTCATGATGAGGACGCTTATCGGAAATCCCGACAGCATATCCTTCCGAACATACAAAGTTTTTCATTGCTTCAACGGTTGCAGGCTCGTCGTCATAGGAACCGATGTGCATACATTGTACACAGAGGCCCTCTGAGTAAGTGAAGAACTCCGCTTTTGAGAAATCGCTTTTCTTCTTCGAGGAAGCTTCTTTCACTGCCCAGTCAAACTCGTCCGGTGTGACGAAATCCGGCAGACGTATCATAGACACCCACTCGAAACGCTCCTTGTGGGCATAGTCGATAACATCTGTACCGGACTGTTTCCACAGTCCCTCAAGGGGCGGTACTACATAATCGAAGTAGCCGTAGATGCGGTGATCGCCCTTTTTGCTCATTTTCAGCGTGTATGAAACGCCGTACAGCAGCTCCAGAGCCTGCCGGTACTCTCCGTTCACATCGTTCGGGTCACCTTTTCCGCGCACCGAAACAAAGTTCATTGCCGGTATATCGACGATGACGGGCTTGTTCTTCGGCAGATAGAACTCTTTGTATTCCCTTTTGAAGTCAAAAGCCATAAGCAATTACCTTTTGAAAATACACTTTTGATATTATACCACAGATCGGCAAATAAATCAATAGGGTACCTCTAAAAAACGCTTTGAAAAGAGAAAATGAGATAGCTGCGTCGGATACAAGGAAAGCCGACGAAGCCGGGCTGGCGCCCGGTTAGGAGGTTTGACGCAGTAGACGGCGCGGCTAGCTCTTTTTCTCTCAAATTGGGTTTTTAGAGGTTCC
>JAGBMA010000048.1 GCA_017635095.1 Ruminiclostridium sp.
CCGAAGGACGAAATGAGCTTGACATCAAGGAATGTGTCCGTTGTTTAAATGCGCCGCAGGCGCATTTAAACAACATCTGAAAATCTGTTTTGCAGATTTTCAGCCAATAACTGCCAAAAGGCAGTTATTGAGGACACATTACATTATATCACGTTTTTCTTTCTAAATCAAGTGAAATCTTTTTTGCATGATTTTATGCAATATACCTGTTTTTCCACAGGGTTTCTTGTTGACATATAGCTATTTTTGTGGTATAATTGCAATATCTGAAATCAAACAATTTCTTTACAGGGAGGAAATGATATGCGTCTTCTGAAAAAGACTGCGGCACTTATACTTGCCGCTGCGATCTCGGTGACTCCTGCCGCGGTGACCGGGTCCGCCGCCGGAGTTCAGTCAGGCTCCGGTTATGCGGAACTTGCCCTCGGTGCATCTTCAAAACCCGCTAAGACCACCCTTACCGTAACTTCGGGAAGGCTCGGATACAATTTCTCGTGGAAGAAAGTAAGCGGTGTGAAAGGATATGAGATATACTGCTCAGACGACGGCGGAACGCTCTTCGAGCGCATCGCTTCCGTTTCCTCCGGCAAGACCTCGGCTACCGTGAAAAATCTTGATATCTCAAAGAAGTACATATTCAGGATCCGCTCATACAAAGTCTCTTCCGGCAAGAAAGTTTACAGCAGCTTCTCAAATTCCGTTACCGTAAGACCTGTGACCGAAGCCTCCGCCGTTACCCTCGGAAAACCGTCGGAGAGCAATACTGCCCTTTCGGCTGCAAGCAAGCAGATAAACCTCTTTACCGTACCGGTATCAAAGATCAACAGCAGCCTCGCTTATGTTACGGATTACCTCGGACAGGATCTTTATGTGATAAAGGAAAGCAATTCCTCCAAAAAGCACATCTACCAGATAACAAAGTCCGCACTCAGAAGCTATAACACCACCGGAAAGCTCAAGGCTGACAAGATAAAGCTCGACAGCTCACTCGACGGCGTGGAATGGGACGTAAGCGTTTCTCAGCTCGATTCCTGCGGAAGCGTGCTCCTGAGATATATAGGCAAGGGCGGCGTAAAATACGCTACCATGCAGTTCGACAAGTCCTCGAAGTCTTTTAAGCTCGTGCATACCTCCGAGCATGAAAAGACAAACCTTACCGGTGACGGCTATACTTTCGAGTGCTACTGGACAGACAAGACCGTCGGCGCAAGAGAGCTCAAAGATGCTCACGTTGACATCTACTATCCCGACGGGCGCTCCTACAAGAACATCTCCTATGAAGAGGACAACTATGTTTCCCTTTTCAGCTATCAGCGCGGCGATGACGGTGTATGGTACTCTTTCTCCAACAACATAAACAACAAGATACGCTGGATCGACAAGGGAAAGATAGACGAAATGAAGATCTCCGGAATGCCGATGATGCACAGCGGAGATGAACAGTACCTCGTTTACTACCCCTCAAACACCTCAAAGCGCTATGATATTTCCGTTTCGGAATACATACTGCTCCTTATGGATTCCGGCAAGTCCTATAAGTTCTCCGGTTTTGACGTGGTGACTGTCGATGCGGACAGGGACTATGACCTGAGCAGATTCGGGACAATAAAGGGCACAAAGACTGTTGCTTACTACGACGCAAAGAACGGCACCGATAAGGCGGCGCTCATGGATCTCTCCAGCGGAAAGCTCCTTACTCCGGTTTACGATGATATGCAGTACGACAAAGCTTCCGGCGCTTATGTGGCTTATATGGATAAGTCCGGCGTATGGTACTACAACAAGAACGGAAAGAAGCTTGCGAAATTCGATAACGGCTCCGGCTTCACCAAAGACGGATATGCACTCATCTCAATCGGCAAGCAGCTCTGCTTCGTGGACACAAAGTTCCGGCGGGTATCAGAAAACCTTAAATTCACTCAGTCAAAGGGCTGGGAGAGCTGCATCGGCGCAGAAGGGATCATGACCTACCGGAGCGGCGGTACAGGCTACTTCGTGGTTTACGCGTAAACTTTGAAGCTGCACGATAAAACAAAACACCCGCGTTACTCTTTTCAGGTAACGCGGGTTTTATTTTGCATATCAGTTTTCGTCGTAACGCTCGTCGATAACGCGGGCGGTCTTTTTCATGCTTCTCGGGAGAATGCCGACTTCCACCGCTTTCACTATCGGCGTGAAGCCTATGCGGCTCTTGACTGTCTCGGCTATGCGCTTCGACAGATCCGCGAAGTCCACATCTCCGGTGGTCTCGACGTAGATGCGCATGGTATCCTTACCGTCAAGGTGGGATATGCGTATCTGGTACTCGCTCGATATCTCGGGGAAGGAACCAAGCACTTCCTCGATCTGGCTCGGGAACACGTTCACGCCCTTGATCTTCATCATATCGTCCGTCCTGCCCATTATCATGTCAAGACGCGGGTAGTGCTGACCGCAGCTGCAGGGTTCGGGGATTATGCGGGAAAGATCGTGTGTGCGGTAGCGGATAAGCGGTGCGCCCTCCTTCACCAGCGTGGTTATTACGATCTCGCCCATTTCTCCGTCCGGAACGGGCTCGCCGGTCTTGGGGTCGATTATTTCGAGATAGAGGAAGTCGTCCCAGTAATGCATACCGGATTCTTTGGTGCAGTTTATGCCTATTCCGGGGCCGTATATCTCGGTAAGTCCGTAGATGTCGTACAGCTCGATGCCAAGCTCGTTTGCAATGCGGTCGCGCATCTTCTTGCTCCAGCGCTCGGAACCGATTACTCCCTTTTTCAGCTTGATCTTGTCGCGGATACCGCGCTTCTGTATTTCCTCCGCAAGCAGAAGTGCATAGGACGAAGTCGCGCACAGTACCGTTGTCTCAAGCGAGATCATCATTTCTATCTGCTTGTCGGTGTTGCCGGGACCCATAGGCACCACCATTGCGCCGAGCTTTTCGGCACCTGCCTGGAAGCCGATACCGGCTGTCCACAGTCCGTAGCCGGGGGTGATCTGTATGCGGTCTTTGTTGGTTATCCCCGCGAACTCGTAGCAGCGCGCGAACATTGTTGCCCAGTCGTCAACGTCTTTCGCGGTGTAGGGGATTATTACCGGAGTTCCGGTGGTGCCGGAGGAGGAGTGTATGCGCACGATCTTCTCTTCGGGAGCTGTCATGAGCCCGAGGGGGTAAGCGTCGCGGAGGTCTTTCTTCTCCGAGAACGGGAGTTTCAGGAACTCTTCGTAGGAATGAACTTCGGTTATGCCCGCATCTTTGAGTTTTCTGCCGTAGAAGCTGCCCGCGCTTACGAGAGCCTTGATGCGGTCATTTACCTGTTCGAGCTGTTTTTCTGTGATCTGCATGGTTTTATGTCCTTTCATATCATTTCCGGGATATTCCGGTCGGTTGATCTATGCCGTATATCTCAGTGCCTTGCTGTTAAGCTCGGCAAACTGCGGCTTTACTGTTGCTTTCATGGTCTCTTCGATCTCTTCGAGTGTGAACGGCAGAAGTTCCGCAGCGACTGCAGCACCGAGCATCACCATATTCAGCACTTTCGGGGAGCCTATTTCGGATATCGCTTTATTGCCGTCAAGAAAGACAGCCTTTTCCGCGTTGCGCCGGATATATTCCGTCATGTTTTCACCGTTGTAATCCGAGCCGGTAAGGGCTGCGGTAACGGGCATTATCGGGTGGGTGTTGACTATGGCTGTACCGCCTTTTTTCAGGTAGGGGAACATTCTTACCGCTTCCGCGGGTTCAAATCCTATGAGCAGATCGGCGGTGCCCTCGGGGAACATGGGGCTTGCTATCCCGTCGCCGAGACGCAGGAAACTGAACACGCTTCCGCCTTTCTGCGCCATACCTATTGTTTCCGCGCTCATAACGGGAACGTCATGGGAGACTGCGGTGGCTGCGATAAGCTTCGAGGTGAGGACGATACCCTGACCGCCGACGCCGCATATCATAATGTTAGTCTGCATTTCACTTGCCCTCCTTTGCCGGACTTATCGCTCCGAACGGACATACCTGACTGCACAGACCGCAGCCCGTACACAGCGAATTCTCTATTGCAGCCCTGCCGTCTTTCAGCACGATACCGGGACAGCCCAGCGACTTTATGCAGCGCTTGCAGTTGGTGCACTTGTCCGGGTCGATGACGGCGGGCTTTTCCGGCTTTATTATCACCGCGCAGGGTGACTTGAATATTATAGCTTTGACGCCTTTTTCCGCAGCCACGCGCTTTACTGTCTCAACAGCATTTTTCAGGTCGAGGGGGTTCACGGTCTCCACCGTTTTTACCCCTATCCCGTGCAGCACGGCGGTAATGTCGATCTTCTCGACTATCTCGCCCATCATCGTGTGTCCGGTGCCCGGGTGGGGCTGATGTCCGGTCATGGCGGTGGTGGAGTTGTCGAGTATCACGAGGGTCATGTCGGCCTGGTTATAGACCGCGTTGACAGCCCCGGTTATTGCAGAAGCGAAGAATGTGGAATCTCCGACGAAGGCGAAACAGTTGGTGTCAGGTTCTATATGACCGATACCCTGGGTGATGTTCACGCCGGCACCCATGCAAAGGCAGGTATCAACCATGTCCAGCGGCATTGCGTTGCCGAGAGTGTAACAGCCGATATCGCCGCAGAATACCGATTTTTTCCCTTTCATAGCTTCCTTGACCGCAAAGAACGATGCGCGGTGGGGGCAGCCTGCACACAATACAGGAGGGCGCACCGGAAGTGCGGGAGCTTCTTCGATGTCAGCTTTTCCGAGCTTTTCCCAGCCCATGAATGACGCGATATTCTCCGCGACGGAGGCACAGGTGTTTTCGCCCGCGTTCTTTACGTCGTGGGTCAGCTTTCCGCGTATTCTCACCGGGAGGTGATGCTTGCCGCAGATATATGTGAGTTCCCGTTCAATAACGGGGTCGAGCTCTTCTATGCACAGCACCTCGTCCAGCCCGTCGAGGAATTTTAGGGCAGCTTTCTCCGGGAATGGGAACGGGGTCGTGACTTTCATGACACGGGGCGCGGGTTTCCCGGCGAGAGCCTCGGTGACGTAGGTGTAGCTTATGCCGTGGGTGGCGATGCCTTTTCGGCAGTCTGACGCCGTTTCGGGGATAACAAGATTGCGGCTGTATTCCGAAAGCTCGTCCGAAAGTGTGACGTTCCGGGCTTCGATCTTCATATGCGCATTGTAGGACAGCCGCGGGAAGATGACCCATTTCGACGGGTCGCGCACGAAGCCTTCGGGCTGAACCTTTTTATACTCGCTCTCGTCCTTTACGTCTATCGACGCGTAGCCGTGACAGACGCGGGTGGTGGGACGGAAAAGCACGGGAGTGCCGTATTTTTCGGAGAGCCCGAAGGCTTCCCCGATCATGTCATACGCTTCCTGCACCGACGAGGGGTCGAAGCAGGGGAGCTTTGAATATGCCGCGAACGTGCGGGTGTCCTGTTCGGTCTGTGATGAGATGGGACCCGGATCGTCTGCGACAAGTATCACCATGCCGCCTTTTACTCCGATATATGCAAGGCTCATGAGGGGGTCGGAGGCAACGTTCAGTCCCACCTGCTTCATCGTTACCATTGTTCTTGCGCCGCAGTATGCCGCACCTGCCGCAAGCTCAAGGGCCGCTTTTTCGTTTACCGACCACTCAACGTACATCGAGCCGTTTTTATTGCATTTTGCGCTTGTTTCGAGCACTTCCGTGGAGGGGGTGCCCGGATAGCCGGATATCAGGTTCAGACCTGCGGCTATTGCTCCGCGGGCTATTGCCGCGTTGCCCATTAAAAATTCCTTATGCATTTGTTCACCTTCCGTTTGGTATAGCCTATAGGGTACCTCTAAAAACCGCTTTGAAAAGAGAAAATGAGATAGCTGCGTCGGATACAAGGAAAGCCGACGAAGCCGGGCTGGCGCCCGGTTAGGAGGTTTGACGCAGTAGACGGCGTGGCTAGCTCTTTTTCTCTCA
>JAGBMA010000049.1 GCA_017635095.1 Ruminiclostridium sp.
CTTGCGTGGTCTCCCCGGCAGCGGGGAGGTGTCGAGCTTGCGAGACAGAGGGGCTGACCGACAGACCAGCAAGCTTTCGGAGCCTTTCCTTGCATTTGGCGCCAGAGCAGGATGCTCTGACTATGCCGCCAGAAGAGCGCAAGGATGCGCTTTTGAAAGCGGCATAAGAATTATACTCATTTTCTCTCTTCAAAGCGGTTTTTAGAGGTACCCTACTATCATTATATCAGAAATAAAGTTCTTTGTCAATAAAAAAGCTGACATAATCAACAAACCGCACGCTTATATGTGTGATATTTTTGTAACAATTGCTGCCGGTCATATCTACCGCTCATGCAATAAAAACAGCGGCAGGATCCGTACCCTGCCGCTGTGCCGTTATCATTCCCTGAGAAAATCAGGTATTTTGTATGTAAATCCGCTTAGCTTCTCCTCGAACTCGTCGAGGGGCAGAGGCTTGTCGAAGTAGAACCCCTGAGCTATCCGGCAGTCGTTGTCTTTCAGTATCTCAAGCTGTTTTTCCGTCTCGACGCCTTCCGCGACGCACTCAAGCCCCATAGCCTGCGCCATGGCGGCGACGTGCCTGAACATGAGCTCGGTAACGCCATAGTTTACTTCCGATGGGATAAAGCACCGGTCAAGCTTCATCACGTCCCAGGGTATCTCGCGGATAAGGTTGAGGGAGGAGTAGCCTATGCCGAAATCGTCCACCGCTATTGAGATGTCGTGTTCCTGAAGATCCAGCGCGATACGTTTCAGGTCGCTGAACTCAACGTCCGTTGTAGTCTCGGTGAGCTCGAATTCGATATACCTGTGGGGCACATTGTTTTCATCTATTATTTTAAGCAGATGCTCCGTGAGATCAACGTCGATAAGGTGCTTGCGGGACAGGTTCACGGATACCTTCACCACGTTCCTGCCCTCGTCGAGCCAGCGCCTTATGTCCTTGCAGACCGCGTCGAGCATATAGAAATCGAGCCGGCAGATATCGGTGCTCTTTTCGAGCACGGGGACGAAATCCACAGGCGGTACGGTCTTGTCTCCGATGACCCAGCGGCAGAGGGCTTCCGCACCGACGAGCTTTCCGGTGAAGATATCCACCTTAGGCTGATAGAAAGCCTTGAACTCGTTGTTTTTAAGTGCATCGCCGAAGAATCTGCGGACGCGCATCATCTTTTCCTTCTCGACATGGGTCTTACTGGTATAATAGACTACGGTGCCGTCGAACTCGTATTTGGCGTCCTGTGCGGCGCTGTTTATATTGCCCAGGATATCTCCGGGGCGCTCGAATACATAGTTGTCCGGGATCTCGAAAACGCCTGCGCACGCAGAGACAAGGACTCTTTTCTCGTTCTGTTTGTCATAGACGACCGGGAACCCCTTGAGGATATCCAGCACGAATTTCAGGAGATCGTTTCTGAAAACTGCGGCAAAATTATCCCCGCCTATGCGGCAGATAAGACCCCTGTCTCCGATGAAATCCTTTATGAGGTCAAAATAGTTCTTTATGACGATATCGCCGGCATCGCGACCGACTTCCTGGTTTATAAGGGAGAAATGGCGGAGATTGAACTGGACGGCTGTATTGCCGTGAAGTTTGCCTTTTTCGTTGAGCATTTCAAGGTGGCGGCAGAAGTAGTTAAGATTGGGATAACCGGTCTCGTCGTAGAACGCGAGCTGCTCAACGGCAGTCTGGAGCCTGTTCCTGCTGATGAAGCTCAGCATGGCTCTGAGCATAAGGTCGAGTTTCCGATACTCTTCCTCGGTAAGGGATTCGGAATCTTCGGCTTTGTACAGTGTGCTTTTGATGACAGTTTTTGAGGGCGTGATTATCCGGCGGAACACTGCGACCTTGCCTTCACCTCTTCCGTCGTCGTGATCTATGAGTATCTCGCCCTTGCCGGTCTTTTCTGCACTGAGACTGTTGTAGAATTCCGTCACACCTTTTGAAATATCAAAGAAGCCACAGATCTCATGCAGAACTGTGACAAATTCTTCCCGGTCGAAATTGTTCATGTCCGTCATGGCGTCTATCATGCGCTCGAACAGGATATTGTAAGTTTCATTCCTTGCTTTATCCATATATATACCTCACTGACAAGCATTGGGTCCGGTGCTTCATAAGTGGGATGAAAGAATGCTATATGTTGATATTATAACATATTTTTTAACGGATTTCAATATCTTTTGTTGATTTTTATAAATATTTTTGCAGTAAAACTTTTGACGGGGCAGACTGAACAAAACGCATTGTGTTTTCTGATCCGCTTGATATTCATTATCACAATCACACTGTCCCGATAAAAAAGCGGCGGAACAAAGTACCGACGGTTCCTTGTCCTGCCGCGGGAGCCGTCATAACAGCTCCTGTATGTGTTCCATGAATATCATCGGGTGAGCGGTCCGGAACTCTGTCTGCTGCATATACATCGCAAGGGTAACGTCGCTGTCGTCTATGCACACGACTTTCTCCGGGGGAAAGCTTCCGAAATGATCGCTCACGATCTTTTTTGCAAGCGCGGGCTTTTCGTCGTATTCAAGGGTGTAGTAACAGTGTCCGGCGGGGATCCCGTAAAGCCGCCCGAGCATCTCCGACTTCCATTGCTCATGCCCGTGGGGCTCTTTTGATATGCAGAATATCCTTTCCGTGCCGTGCCTTTGTATGTAATTATACATAGGAACAAGCCTCTTGCAGTCTGCATATATGTTCACGTCCCGGAACTCCGGCGTGAAGTCGAGCTCATGGTGAGCGTGGTATTCTCCGTAGTTGTAGCTTGTAAGCGTTCCGTCAACATCGAAAAGAACAACTGTGCCCTTCTCTCCGAGCAGATCCCATATCCTGTTCATCTTTATCCCTCCGTTTCTCAACAGAATTATACACCGGGAATGCCGTGCTGTCAACCCGGGCTTTTCGTCACTTTCAGATGCCGGTCTTGTTTTCACAGAGTAAAGATCCCGGAAATAAAGGACGCGGCGTATGTAAACAAAATATGATTTTTTGTATATTTTTGGTCAAAACCCTTTACAAATGGGATAAAATGTGATATAATACATACAATTATGTTCGTATAATTCCAATTATGCGCACAAATTTGTCAATTTGCATACTTTAAACTATACTGTTATCTACAATGCAACGGAGGAAGAATCAAATGAAGAAGACTATGGGACTTAAAAAAGCTGTGCTTATCACGGTGTCTGTGGTGACATCGGTAATGCTTCTTGCTGTGTCGGTAATAGGATACCTTGTATCTTACAATAAAGTCAAGGCTAATCTTACCGCTGAAACGGAACAGGCACTTCTCGCCAATGCGGAGAAGATGAACGCATGGCTTGGTGAACAGTGCGTTTTCGCGGCGGATCAGGGCAACGCTGCCGGAACATTGTACAGACTCAAGCCCGATCACACCGAAGATATGGCTTTTGCGGCAACAGTGCTCCCCCTCAACAGCGCACTTCTCGATGCGTACACTTCCTATGAGGACAAGACGATCTTCCTCGGATCCGGCGCAGTGCTTTCCTCCGACTTTGACCCGACGATACGTTCGTGGTACACCGCCGCTAAGTCCCAGAACAAGGCGATCTGTACCTCTCCTTTCGTTGACGCTTCTACCGGCGGCATCATCTTTACCGTTGCCGCACCCATTAATTCCAATGGCAAGACAGTGGGTGTTTTCGGCTGTGACTTCAAGCTCGATGTCCTCACCGGACTTGCAAGCGGAATGAAGCTCACCGAACACGGATACCCCGTGCTCATAGACGCGGACGGCACTTTCCTTGTGCATTCCAATCCCGATTATCTGCCGACGGCGGACGGTAAGCTCACAACTGTCAATACCGCTGCTGGTGATTATGCAAAAGCAGTTTCCTCTCTCGGAAATGATGTGAGCATGGGTATTTACAAGGACTACGACGGTACAGACAAGTACTTTGCTTTCAAAAAGCTGGATAATGCCGGCTGGACGGTAGGCTACATAATGCCGAAAGGCGATATCGAGGGAACGCTTGCAGACCTCGGTATCATGTTCACAATAATGTTCATAGTATTCTTCGTGGGCGGCACGGGTATTGTATTCTTCGTTATCACACGTAATCTGAAGCCGCTGAAAAGGCTTTCCGAACAGGCTTCCCTCATTGCAGGCGGCGACCTCTCCGTGACCCTCGATTACAACTCAGATGACGAGATCGGCGCTCTCTGTTCCGAATTCGGAAAATGCATCGGCGCTATGCGTACATATGTCGATGATATTTCAAACGTTCTTACTGCAGTTTCCAAGGGCGATCTTACAGTTCCGCCCTCTGTAGCATACACGGGCGATTTCAGAAAGATCGAGGATTCGATGCGCCTTATTCTTGACGAACTCAGCGAGATCATGTCGGATATCGGCGACGGAAGCGCTCAGGTGCTCAACGGTTCAAATCAGATGGCCGAAGGTTCACAGGCTCTTGCGGACGGTACGACAAGACAGGCTTCCGCTATCCAGCAGATCTCGGCTACCATCGCAGAGGTATCTTCTCAGATCGCCAATACCGCACAGAACGCTGCGGAGGCGGGAAATCTTTCCAGACAGACCCAGAACAAGGTGAACGAGCAGGATTCCGAGATCCAGAACATGGTAAACGCCATGAACGAGATAAGCTCCACTTCTCAGGAGATCGAAAAGATAATCAAGACTATAGAGGATATCTCGTTCCAGACAAACATACTTGCTCTCAACGCCGCTGTCGAAGCTGCAAGAGCGGGAGACGCGGGCAAGGGATTCGCTGTTGTTGCCGATGAAGTCCGCAACCTTGCGACCAAATCCGCGGAAGCTGCAAACAGCACCACGTCGCTCATTACCGCGTCTATCGAGGCAGTGGGCAAGGGAAGCAAGATCGCTTTCTCCACAGCCGAGTCCATGAAGGAAGTCAAGGAGATGTCCTCTCAGACAGCAGAGCTCATCGAGCGTATAGCTTCCGCAAGCGCAGAACAGAACGAGTCCATAAGACAGATAACTTCCGGCGTTGAGCAGATCTCTCAGGTGATCCAGACCAACTCCGCGACTGCCGAAGAAACAGCCGCTTCCTGTGAAGAGCTTTCCGGCCAGTCTAAGCTCCTCAAGGATCAGGTGGCAAGATTCAGGATAAACAGATAATCCGAGGTGTGAAATGAATTTAAGGGAGTCTCTTGTCTATACAAACGATAAATGTATAGGGTGCAACAAATGTATCAATGTTTGTCCTGCGATGGGCGCCTGCACGTCCGTTGATGTGGACGGGAACGAGCGCAGGATCGCCGTGAACGGTACTTATTGTATTTCGTGCGGTGCCTGTATGAAAGCCTGTGTTCACGGTGCGCGTGAGTTCAACGATGATACGGAGCGCTTTTTTGCGGACCTCAAGGCGGGGCAGAGAATATCGCTTCTCCTTGCGCCCGCGTTTCTTGCAAATTACCCGTCGCAGTACGGTTCCGTGCTCGGCGGACTTAAACAGCTCGGCGTCAACCGTATAATATCGGTATCTTTCGGAGCCGACATAACAACGTGGGGATATCTGAATTATATCAAGAAGCATAACTATCTCGGAGGTATCTCCCAGCCTTGTCCGGCTGTGGTCAGGTACATAGAGGATTATGCACCGGATCTGCTTCCGAAGCTTTTCCCGATACACAGCCCGCTTATGTGCGCCGCGGTGTATTGCCGAAAGGAACTGAAGATGACCGACAAGATCGCGTTCATATCTCCGTGTATTGCGAAAAAACTGGAGATAGACGATCCGAATAACGACGGACTTGTGCAGTACAACGTAACTTTCGACCACCTTATGAAATACGTCAAGGAGCACAGAATAAGCGGTCCGAACTGTTCGGACGAGATCGAATACGGACTGGGTTCCATATACCCCACCCCCGGCGGTCTTAAAGAGAACGTGTACTGGTTCCTCGGTGAAGATGTGGCGATCCGCCAGATCGAGGGCGAGAAGCGTATGTATGAGTGGCTTCAGATGAACAGAAAACGTATAAAGGAAACTACCACTCCGTTCCTGTTCATAGATGCGCTCAACTGTGAAAACGGATGCATCTGCGGTACTGCGGTTGACCCGAAAAAGGCTGAGACAGACGAGGCTATGTACAACCTGCTCAAGATCAAGGAAGCGTCAAAGAAGAACCGGCCGGCGAGCGCCTGGTCCAAGCACGCGACACCGAAGATGCGCCTTGCCGCGCTCAATGCCCAGTTCAGACACCTTCGCCTTGAGGACTATATCAGAAGATACACCGACAGATCCCGCGATACCGAGTACAAGACACCCTCACAGAGTGAGCTTGATGCGATCTTCCTTTCTATGCGCAAGTTCACAAAACAGCAGCAGTCCATAAACTGTACCTGCTGCGGCTACACGACCTGCAAACAGATGGCGACCGCCATTTACAACGGTTTCAATGTAAAGGAAAACTGCATTCATTATCAGAAAGACCGCGTCCAGCAGGAAATGGATCATGCGGAGCACCTCGCAAAAGAGGTGGAGAATCAGCGTGCCCAGGCTACCGGCGAGCATCAGAGACTTCTCTCGGCTATCGAGCGTATGGAGAAGGAAGTCGATGATATTTACAAGTCTATTGATGAAATGGCTGCCGGTAACGAGCGCAACGCCTCCGACAGCAGCGATATCGCACAGAAGATACAGGGAGTTTCCGACTTTACCGAAAACCTTGAGTTGTCGATGAACGAGATACGCGAACTTATCGACCAGCTCGGCACAAACAACAAGGAAGTCGTAAGTATTGCGAGCCACACCAACCTCCTTGCGCTCAATGCCGCTATCGAGGCTGCCCGTGCAGGTGAGGCGGGCAAGAGTTTTGCAGTCGTGGCTTCCGAGATCAAGAACCTTGCCGCGAATTCGGAAAATACTGCAAACAACAGCAACGAGAACCAGAAGCGCATAGACGAATCCGCCATCAATATCATAAAGGGAGCCGAGCAGCTTGCTTCCGAGGTCACTGCGGTAAGCGACCTTACCAATAACCTTGCCGATGCGACAAACGAGATGTCCATGACAACAGAGGAGATAAGAAGAAGCATCGGGAATGTCAAGACCGAGCTCGGAAACCTTGCTATACCCGGAAGCAGCGACAGCTCCGGTCATTCGAGACTTTACAGAAAGCATTTCCTCATTGTCGAGGACGTTATCATAAGCGCGGAGATGCTCCGCCAGATGCTTGCCGCCGTCGGCGCATATGCGGACGTTGCGGAAAACGGCCAGCGTGGTGTCGAGATGTTTGAAGCGAGTGAAGTCGGTGATTATGCCGGTATCATAATGGATATCCATATGCCGATCATGGACGGTATGGAGGCTACGAAGGTCATCAGGACACTGCCTCGCGGAGACGCCGGGACAGTACCGATCATCGCGCTCACCGCTAACAATGTCGAGTACGATGCTCATAAGACTGCGAGCGTGGGAATGAACGCTCATCTCTCGAAGCCTGCCGATACCGCGGAACTGCTCAGAACGCTGGAGTCTCTTGTGTAAATCCGGTGCTGTTCACACGGTTCGGAAATATGCACATAAAAAAGAGCGCCCTAAATTCCTTTGTGCAATGCACGTTAAGGAGCTTTCGGGCGCTCCGTTTGTTTTATCTGAGATTTTTGTTGTAGAAGTCCGCAAGCTTGTCGAAGGGTATCACCTTGTCTTTCCCGCCGTCGTAAAGGTCGGTATGAGAAGCTCCGGGAATAATGAGGAGTTCCTTGTTAGCGGTGTACTTGCTGTCTTTGGTCATGTTTGCGAACGCGTCCTTGCCGAAGTAGCAGGAATGGGCTTTGTCTCCGTGAACGATGAGGACGGCGCTTCGTATCTCGTTTGAGTATTGCAGTATCGGCATATTTATGAACGAAAGGCAGCCGGTCTTGTTCCAGCCGTTGTTTGAGTTGAGGGAGCGCTTGTGATAACCGCGGGGAGTCTTGTAATAATCGTAGTAATCCTTTACGAAGTAGGGTGCATCTTCCGGGAGCGGATCAACTACACCGCCGCCGGTCTCATATTCGCCGGATCTGTAGTCCGCGGTGCGCTGTGCGTTGAGGGCAGCCTTTTTCTCGTAGCGCTTTTCTTCACTGTCCTCGCTGTCGAAATAGCCTTTTGCGTTCACCCGGGTCATATCGTACATGGTTGAAGCTACGGTCGCCTTTATGCGTGTGTCTGCCGCAGCAGCGTTTATTGCCATCCCGCCCCAGCCGCAGATGCCGAGGATCCCTATTCTTTCGGGGTCAACGTTATCCAGTACCGAGAGGTAATCCACCGCGGCGGAGAAATCCTCCGTATTGATGTCGGGTGAAGCCATGTATCTCGGCTGGCCGCCGCTCTCACCGGTAAAGGACGGGTCGAATGCGATCGTAAGGAACCCGCGCTCTGCGAGAGTCTGTGCGTAAAGTCCGGAGCACTGCTCCTTGACTGCACCGAAAGGTCCGCAGACTGCAATGGCGGGAAGCTTGCCCTGAGCGTCCTTGGGCGTGTACATATCCGCAGCGAGGGTTATACCATAGCGGTTGTGGAACATCACTTTCCAGTGATTTACCTTTTCCGATCTCGGGAACGTTTTATCCCATTCCGTCGTAAGTTTCAGCCTTTCTTCTGTCATCTTGAAGTACCTCCGTATATGTTATATTAAGGGAACCTCTAAAAACCCAATTTGAGAGAAAAAGAGCTAGCCACGCCGTCTACTGCGTCAAACCTCCTAACCGGGCGCCAGCCCGGCTTCGTCGGCTTTCCTTGTATCCGACGCAGCTATCTCATTTTCTCTTTTCA
>JAGBMA010000001.1 GCA_017635095.1 Ruminiclostridium sp.
GAAAAGAGAAAATGAGATAGCTGCGTCGGATACAAGGAAAGCCGACGAAGCCGGGCTGGCGCCCGGTTAGGAGGTTTGACGCAGTAGACGGCGTGGCTAGCTCTTTTTCTCTCAAATTGGGTTTTTAGAGGTTCCCTAAAGGCTGTACCGCACGATATTCTGCGGTACAGCCTTTTGAATTGCGGCGCTTTTTTTCCGGAACGGTTTGTAAGTTCTTTACAGATTTTAAATAAGGAACAGACGCACAAACCAAAACCCGGTCAAAGCAGTTTACTGAATACCGACCCGCTCATTGCCGAAGTATAAGCGGCTGTATGTGTGCCGGAATATGTATCGGCACTCATACTCAAAAATAAAAATAGTGTTGGTTTATCAAGAGTGCTGACAGATCGTATTGTTTTTTCACAGGTGTGATGAGGTATTGACAAATATAGTTCTATACGATAAAATTGTATATGATATTTCAGATAAAGGAATGGGAGAAATATAATGTCAGACAAAAAAACAAATATACCCGCGAATATCGAAGTACGCGGTGCAAGAGTTCATAATCTGAAAAATGTAGATGTGGATATACCTCTGAACGGGATAGTCGGGATAGCGGGAGTTTCCGGCTCCGGCAAGTCCTCACTTGCTCTCGGGGTACTGTATGCCGAGGGTTCACGCAGATATCTCGAATCGCTCTCGACCTACACAAGACGGCGGATGACAGGAGCAGCGAAAGCGCAGGTAGATGAAGTGCGGTATGTACCGGCAGCTCTCGCGCTTCACCAGCGTCCCGGAGTTCCGGGAATACGCAGCACCTTTGGCACTTCCACTGAGCTGCTGAACAGCCTGAGGCTGATGTTCTCGCGGTTGTCTGTGTATAAATGCCCGAATGGACACGATGTCCCACCTACACTCGGACACGCCGCAATGACGGAGATATGCTGTCCGGTATGCGGCGAGAATGTGACAACTATCGGTGCGGAGGAGCTTGCGTTCAACAGTGCGGGAGCCTGCCCCGAATGTGAGGGAACGGGAGTAGTCCGCACAGTCGATGAAAGCACACTCGTTCCCGATGAATCGCTCACCATTGACGAAGGCGCGGTGCTTCCGTGGCAGACGCTCATGTGGTCGCTTATGAAAGATATAGCCCGCGAAATGGGAGTGAGGACGAATGTGCCGTTCTGCGAGCTTACCGACAAGGAAAAGGATATCGTTTATCACGGCGCTCCCGAAAAGAAGCATATCCTATACATGAACGAAAAGACCGGCATGGCAGGCGAAATGGATTTCACTTATTATAACGCGGTTTATACAGTTGAGAATGCGCTCTCAAAGGTAAAGGACGAAACGGGTATGAAGCGTGTCGAGAAGTTCCTTAAACAGGGAAACTGCCCTTGCTGCAAAGGAACAAGACTTTCCGAACGCGCAAGGTCGCTGAAGCTTCGCGGAGCTTCCCTCGATGAGGTATGCACTCTGCCGCTGTCGGAGCTTATAGAGTGGGTCAATGGAGTTCCCTCATCGCTGCCGGAGGAAATGCGTCCTATGGCGGAGAGTATCTGTGAAGCCTTCCACCATACCGCGAAGCGCCTTGTTGACCTCGGACTGTCGTACTTATCGCTTGACCGCGCGGCTTCCACGCTCTCTACCGGAGAACGCCAGCGTACCCAGCTTGCACGCGCCGTCCGCAACCGTACCACAGGCATACTCTATGTGCTTGACGAGCCGTCTATCGGGCTGCACCCTTCAAATCTCGAAGGCTTGATAGGCGTAATGGACGATCTTGTGGCTGACGGCAACTCGATAGTTCTCGTTGACCACGATACTCAGGTGCTTGCGCACTCGGACTTCCTCGTTGAGCTGGGTCCCGAAGCGGGAGCGGGCGGCGGCAGGATAATCGCACAAGGCACGGTAGGCGAAGTTGCAGCCGACAAAAACTCAATGATCGGCAGGTTTCTTCTTCCGGGATATGAAAGCCGGGTGCGCGAAAGGTGCAGACGCGAAGAGCTGTTTGAACACGGAGAGATACGCATGGAAATGGGTGAGCTTCACACTGTAAAGCCTCTCACGGCAGTATTCCCGAAAGGCAGGCTCACAGTCGTGACAGGTGTTTCCGGCTCCGGCAAAACAACTATGGTGCTGGAAAGTCTTATCCCCGCGATAGAAGATGTGACTGCCGGAAGGAAGCTCCCTGCACACATAAAGTCGGTCAGCGCCGAAGGTATAACGCAGATAAAGCTGATAGATGCAACACCGATAGGAATAAACATTCGCTCAACTGTAGCAACCTACGCGAATGTACATGACGAGCTCCGCAAGGTTTACGCAAAGTGCAAAGTCGCAAAGGAAAAGGGCTTCAAGGCGGGGGACTTCTCCTACAACACCGGAAAGCTGCGCTGTCCGACCTGCGACGGTACAGGCTCTGTAAGCCTTGATGTGCAGTTCCTTCCCGATGTGGATATACCCTGTCCCGACTGCGGAGGTTCCCGGTATTCAAAGGAAGCCTACAGCATCGTCCGTGACCGTAAGGACGGAGTAAGCTGCTCGCTCCCGGCACTTATGGAGCGCAGTGTAGATGAAGCTATGCCGATATGCGATGACCTGAAAGCCGTCCACAGCCGCTTGAATGTGCTGCATGATCTCGGACTGGGTTATCTCACGCTCGCCGAGGAAACTCCGAGCCTGTCCGGAGGCGAGGCGCAGAGATTGAAGCTTGCAAGCGAAATGGGCAAAGGGCAGTCAGACACGATATTCGTATTCGACGAACCCACAATAGGGCTGCACCCGCTCGATGTGCGGACGCTGCTGAATGTGTTTCAGAATCTGATAGAAAAAGGCGCTACCGTCATCGTTATCGAGCACGACCTTGACGTGATACGAAATGCCGACTATATAGTGGATATGGGACCCGGCGGCGGTAAGCAGGGCGGTCGGATAGTTGCGGCCGGCACGCCCGACGAAATCAAGCAGAACTCCGCCAGTGTGACCGGACGGTATATATGAGGAATCGAAAATGAGAATGTTATGTCAACGTTTGCCGAAGAACTGAGAGATTTCGCTCGTTTCCTGCTCAATATTGCAATGGAATTCTTCTTTGGGGGTTGGGCGCCTGATAAAGATGTATCTAAGAAGTTTGAAAAATACAGTGACTGGCTTTATCAGGTGCCGAAAGCATATACCTACAACTATAGCGTTGACTCTGTCACATCATATTTGATTGATTTTTAAGGTAATTCAAAGTTTATCAATTATGTATATCTTTTTTATGATCTTTTCGGGTATCTCTGCCGGAGGATCAAATCTTTTATATACATAAGCCATGTCACTGAGAGCACCCTCTATATCATGTTGTCTCGCTTTCAGAAAGCCTCTTACCCAGTATGAAGCATAAGGAAAACAATATTCGTTTTCACTCTCGATAATATCTTCTGTCAGTGCAGCAATTATATCGTCGAGCGTTTTCGTTCTCTCAAACCAATCAAGCATAAAGGGAATATTTCTTCTGACCACAGCTTTGATCTTCTCTATGTTTTCGGGCGAATCATTTCCGTAAACATCAACAAAATACTTGTCTCTGAAAGCAAGATGCTCTTGGGGAGTATGTAAACTCGGACTCCAAAAGTTATATCCCATATATGGAAAAGGGTATCCGGTAAAATCTATCATTACGGATCTCTCAGTCCTGTGATATACAAGCTTACCTGTAACATTGAAAGGTTTATAGTTTACTCCCAGAAAACAGTTTTCCCACGGTATAAAGTCATAATTATAGCCCCAATACAGAGGATATGAAGGACTTTTCAATGGATACAGATGAATGACTTTGCGGCAATGATCTTCCCAATTTGTAAACCAATAATGTCCTTTTTCACAGCATTTAACATCAAAATCCTCTCTTAAGACATCACATATAATGCCATCTAAGTTCGGTACGAGTCTTAATTCTTCGTCCATAGATTTTCTCCTTCATAATCAACCCAATAAAGTGACACAGTCATAGTATTTAATCAGATAAAAATAGCCATATACAACTATGATTATACATATTTGAGGAGCTTTTGTCAATTAGAATTGCCTATTTTTATAGGATATAATGACTCGGAAATACAGATTTATTTTAATATTGTGTCAAAAAACAGGCACTCCAAATAAAATATTGGCTGCCTGTTTGTTTACACATCTCAAATTGGTTAGACTGCTTTACTATTACAACTGAAATGGTTTTTATGGTCAAAAAGAGGGAAAAAGAGGGAAAAGCATATATATTCTAACAAAAGTCAAAACCCTCTCAAACGGCTTAATTACGCCATCTGAGAGGGTTCTAAACTGGAGCTGATAGTCGGAATCGAACCGACGACCTCATCCTTACCAACAATCAGGTCATCAGCGGATTTTTTGGCTTAACAGATAGGGTTTGCGGGCTTCACCCGAACCGCTGCTATTACAACCTTATTACAACCGAAAGCTGTATTACAATTTACAGACAGACCGACATACGTCAGGACACCATAATGAGGATCTCAAAAGCTGTATTATCTCCGTTATTCGATTTATCAATACTATTATATCATATAGTGCAGAGATAGTCAATCAGATCTTATGAATTAATTCTTATTTTGTGAAGGTGACGAAAAAAGAGGAAAAGCGTATCTGCTTCATCAAATTCTGTTTCCCGAAATTCAAAAATGCTTGATTTTGGGAAATAGATGTGATATAATAGTAATAAAGGAGTGTGATCGCGAATGAAACTGATAGACAGAGATGATTACCTGAATAAAGTTATCAATGCTGTCGGCACACCCGATATAAAGGTAATAACAGGTGTCCGCCGAAGCGGTAAGTCAAAACTGCTTGAAGCATTCAAGCGCTATGTTGCCGATAATATCGAAAACGCCAATATTATCCACATCAACTTCAACCTGCCGGATTTCGATGAACTGACAGAATACCGTCCTCTGTATGACTATATCAATGCCGCGTACAGAGAGGGCGCGGATAACTTTGTACTGATAGATGAAATACAGATGTGCAATAACTTTGAGAAAGCCATAAACGGATTACACGCATCTGAGAAGTTCGATATATATATCACAGGCTCTAATGCGTTCCTTTTAAGCTCCGACCTTGCCACGCTGTTTACAGGCAGGACTTTTGAGATAAAAGTCTATCCTTTCTCATTTGCCGAATATTTGAAGTATTTCGGATATACCGACCTCCCCGCTGCCTTCGACAGGTATATCAGCGAGGGCGGTATGGCAGGCTCATATGTGTATAAAGATACAGAAGCAAAATATGACTATATAGCAGAGGTATATAATACGCTGATCGTCAGAGATATCCGCACGAAATACAAGATACGCAATACCGCGCTTATGGAAAGGCTCTCCGACTTCCTAATGGATAATATCTCAAATCTCACATCGGCAAGGACTGTCGCAGACACCTTCAACAGCCATAGGGACAAGATCAATCACAAGACCGTCGGTTCATATATGCAGTATCTCTGTAATGCCTTTGCGTTTTATAAGGTGCGGAGATATGATATCAAAGGAAAGAAATATCTCGCGACTACCGAAAAGTATTATCTCAGCGACCATTCTTTCCGCTATGCCAAGCTCGGAACCAAGAATATGGACTATGGCAGAGTGCTTGAAAACATCGTTGCAATTGAGCTCCTGCGCCGTGGATATGAGGTATATGTCGGCGTTCTCTATAAGAAAGAGGTTGACTTTGTAGCCATCAAACGTGATGAAAAGCTGTATATTCAAGTCTCCGACAATATCACCGATGATAAGACATTGCAGCGAGAGGTGTCTCCGCTGCTGTCAATTCAGGACGCATATCCCAAAATGATCATAGCAAGAACACGACATGACGAGTATCAGTACGAAGGCGTAAGGATAGTTGATTTTTCTGACTGGCTCATAAGAGTATAATACGGCTGTGTTTCCCGAAAACAATTCTTCTTCGATTTTGGGAAACAGGAAGTATTTTCTTCTCAAAGCACATTCCTAAAAAAGGGAGTGTGCTTTACTTTTCCAAAACAGATCACAAACCTTCTGTTTCACGATGTTGCAGGTCAAAGTTGTCAATTGTCCGGCGGAAAGACTTTTCGATGCACTGGAAGAGTTCAGATATACGATAAAGGCAGAGCGATAATATTATCTCTGAGATAAAGCTTTCTGTCGATCATACAGATGATCGCTCCTAAACCGCGTTTCTTGTCAGGAATGCCGTCAAGTATATCAAACTCGGAAGCCATAATTGCTTTCGGCATTGTGGACATCTTGATCTCTACGGGGTGAAGGACATCTCCCTCTTGAATTATCAGGTCGATCTCGCCGTCGGTTTCTTCATATCCTCCGTCCGCCTTGCGTTTCTTCTTATCTTTTCCGTTGTAGAAAAATACGTCGAAATCATAGTCAAGACCTTCGTTTGTGTATGACTTCAGAATCTCGTTGATGACAAAGGTCTCGAACATCGCACCTGCCATTGCTCCGTTTTTAAGTGTTTCGGGAGTGAGCCATCGTGTCAGATAACTGCAAAGTCCTGTGTCCCTGAAATACATTTTCGGGGTCTTTATCGCTCTGTTGAGTGCGCTTGCGGTGTACGGTTTAAGGATATATATGATGTCGCTTTTCTCCAGAATGGATACCCATTCCTTTATCGTTACCTCGGACACACCTACCTGATCGGCAATATTGGCGTAATTGACTATCTGACCCGTTCTTGCTGCAACGGCTGTCATAAACTTCACAAAAGTCAGGTGATTGCTGGCTTTAATCAGCTTGTTGACATCACGTTCAAGGTAGGTCTTGACATACGATTGGTAATAGTCGATCCATTCCTTTTCTGGATTGGCATAAAGCTCCGGGTAGCTTCCTCTGTGGATAGTTGCCCAGATATCACCGTCGTATTTCTTAAGTTTTTTCTCTCGTTCTTTCAGATACTCTTCCGAGGGTACAAAATGCTTGTTAAAGTCAACACCGTGTATCTCTCTTAATGAAAGCCCGTCAAGCTCCACTACCGATATACGACCGGCAAGGGATTCGCTTACTCCCTCCATAAGGTGGTGCTTCTGTGAGCCGGTCAGGAAAAAATTTCCGTGTTCCTCAGTATTATCAAGTATTATCTTTAATCTGTTGAAGATCGAGGGACACTTCTGCACCTCATCTATCATCAGCGGAGAAGGATTGTTCATAAGAAACAGACCGATATCATCGGTCGCCTGCGCAAGAAGAAGGTCGTCGTCAAATGTCACCTGATTCACATTGTTAAAAAGATGCCTGAACAATGTGGATTTTCCCACCTGACGTGAACCTGTCAATAGTATAGCTTTACTGTTTTTTGCTCGTCGTTCGATAACGGGAGCTATATGACGTTCGATAGAATACATCATTATCACCTGCTTTCGGCAAATCCAAAGTTATACTTTATTTTATCATTGACCAGTGGATTTGTCAAGAGTTTTGGCTATATTTTTCGATTCGGCTTCGGCGCTGTTTGTCTGTAAAGAACTGTAACCATATTGTGAGCGGAAAGTCTTTCCGATTACATAGATTCACAGCCGGTCAGGAGTAATGCGGAAAGACTTTCCGAGCATACACAACGATATCCAATGTGAATGTATAGCGGAAAGACTTTCCGGTACACTTACAATGGGCAAATACCGCAAAGCCCTTTATTTAAGCGGTAAAACCTGCTTTTATGTTTGACCCGTTTATGGTTCGCAGGTATAATATGTGAGACGATAGCAGCAGATAACTATACATAAGAATGGGAGATATAACAAGGTACAATGGTAGTTTTGAAGAAAGTATCTCCAGTCGTATAATATGGCCTTTTTTATTATTACAATGAATTGACAAATCCGGTTTTCTGAATTATAATGATGTCAGTTGATTTGCTCAGCACCGGATAATATGGAGAGTTAAGATATGAACATCGTAATTGCAATTGACTCATTCAAAGGCAGCCTCACCTCGTTGCAGGCAGGCAACGCCGCAACGGAGGGGATAAAGCGTGTATTTCCCGATGCTTATGTTGCAGTCCGACCGCTTGCGGACGGCGGCGAGGGAACTGTTGACACGCTCGTGTCCGGAATGGGTGGTGAGTTTCGCTCTGTCGAAGTGACCGACCCCTGTGGCAAGCCCGTGATTGCAAAATACGGCATTATCAGGGAGAACAATACCGCAGTTATGGAGATGTCGGCGGCTGCTGGGCTTACTCTCGTTCCGCCGGATAAGCGTGACCCGATGA
>JAGBMA010000050.1 GCA_017635095.1 Ruminiclostridium sp.
CCGAAGGACGAAATGAGCTTGACATCAAGGAATGTGTCCGTTGTTTAAATGCGCCGCAGGCGCATTTAAACAACATCTGAAAATCTGTTTTGCAGATTTTCAGCCAATAACTGCCAAAAGGCAGTTATTGAGGACACATTAATTATCTGCAAAGGAGATGTTCTTATGAAAGCAATGAAGATTTTCTACGACCTGAACGGGTCTTTGTATGCAAACATCACCAACAAATGTCCGTGCAACTGCACGTTCTGCATACGCCACAACGACGAGACCGTAGGCGAGAACGACAGCCTGTGGCTTGAGCACGAACCTACCGTTGATGAGATTGAAGCCGCGTTTGATGCAGTAGATAAATCGAAGTACAGCGAGGTGGTGTTCTGCGGTTACGGCGAGCCCATGGAGCGCGCTGATGAGCTTATCGAGGTGGCTAAGTACATCAAAGCGACGTCGGACATGAAAATACGCATCAACACCAACGGACTTGTTTCGCTTATGCACCCGACTTTCGATCTCTATTCCATGCGCGGGGTCATCGACAGCCTTTCGATAAGCCTGAACGCTTCCGATCCCCACAAATATCTTGATATCACCAAGTCGCGGTTCGGACTCGCGTCATACAACTCCATGCTCAACTTCGCTATCGTTGCGCATTCGTTCATACCCGATGTGAAGCTCACGGTGGTCGATGTTATCGGCGAGGAAGAGGTGGAGCTCTGCCGCGAGCGCGCAAACGATGTAGGCGTGCCGCTCCGCGTGCGCTCGTTCATTTCCAACAACCGTGAGTATGATTGAGGTAAATGCCCACGATACACAGATAGCTGTGAAGCTGACGGGCGGTACATTTACACGGCGCGTGAAAGCCGGAAATTACAGCTTTTTACCGGGTATAAACCTGCTTGCGGGAACTGAAGGCTCAGGCAATGACGGGCTGTCCCTGCTGCTTTCGGGAAGGTGCGGGTTTAACGATTGCACAGTCACGGCGGACGGCAGGGAAGTGAGGCGCAGAGAGCTCGCGGAGATAAGCTGCCTTGTCGGTCATGCACCGCCCCATTCGGACAGAGTACCATTCAGACGGCTTGCAGAGCGGGGTCTGCGGAAGAACAGAACGTCTCTGCTCACGTTTGATGATCTGGCCGGAAAATTCCTGCTCACTTCCGCGCGGTACGGAAGACGCCTTTCATATATGGGAAACGAGCGCTGGCGGGCATCTCTTGCGGTCGGTTATGCTTACGGGAAGAGCGTATTCTGTACACCGTTCCTGTCTGCCGAGGGCTGGGAAAAGCTGTACAGGTACGCATTGAAGCCGTATCTTGAGTTGCTTCGCGCGGACGGTATGACTGTGATCCTTGCGGCAGAGAACGAGAGCTGCGGCGGGGATATCGCGGACAATATCATTCATTTTGAAAACGAGGGATAATAATGCATATACGTCTTGCGGGGATCGTCCCCGAATCCTACGTTGACGGTCCCGGGATAAGGTTCACCATATTTGTCCAGGGCTGTCCCCATAACTGTGAGGGGTGTCATAATCCGGAGACCCATGATTTCAGCGCCGGACGGCTTGCGGACACGGATAAGATCTATAACAAGATAAAACAGTTCCCGCTTGTGCATGGAGTGACTTTCTCCGGCGGCGAACCGTTCTGCCAGCCCGGACCGCTTGCGGAACTGGGCGAAAAGCTGAAAGCGGACGGCTATCATCTTATGAGCTACTCGGGCTGGACTTTTGAGCAGCTCCTGAAAAAGAGCGAAAGCGAACCGCAGGTTAAACGGCTCCTCGGACTGCTGGATGTGCTTGTTGACGGAAGATTTGTGCTTGCGGAGCGCTCGCTGGAACTGCATTTCCGCGGCAGCCGCAACCAGCGCCTTATAGATGTTCCGGCAAGTCTTGAAAAGGGGGAAGCGGTAATTGCCGATATTTAGAAGAACGATCGCATACGCAGCGGCTGCCGCTATGGTGGTGACAGCCCTGTTTTCTTTGTCCTCCTGCCGTGACAGCGGTGATGACACCAAAAAGGGCACCAACTACTTTTTCACGACAGTTATCGAGGGCAGCCCCGTCACCCTCGACCCCCAGACCTGCAGCGGCGACAATGCCGCCCAGATCATCGCCAACGTGTTCCGCGGGCTATACCGTATCTCCGACGGCGGAACGCCTGTTCCCGCAATGGCGGAAAGCGTTTCGGTGAGTGATGACGGTCTCGTATATACATTCGGGCTGTCGGATAATGTCATGTGGTACGGAAAGGACGGTTTTTCCGCCGAATGCACCGCCGACGACTTCGTGTTCGCGTTCCGGAGACTTTTCGACCCGTCGCTTCGTTCCGGACGCGCAGCCGAGTATTACTGCATAAAAAACGCGGAAGCATATCATACCGGAAAGATCACCGATCCCGACGAGATCGGCGTTAAGGCTTCCGGAAAGCACGAGCTCACCATTACCCTGAGCGAACCCCGGACGGATATTGAAGCTCTTCTTGCCGCGGCTCCCGCAATGCCCTGCAGCCGGGAATACTACGAGCTTACCGAGGGTCAGTACGGTCTTGTGGGTGACTGTGTCGGCTCAAACGGCGCGTTCTATGTGAGCCGCTGGCATTACGACAAATGGGTAAAGGACGGCAATTTCATTGAGCTCCGCAGAAATTCGCTCAACGAAGAAGCTCTCGGGACTGCGCCCCGGGGAGTGACATTCATGATAAACGCCGACGGGTATGAAAACTTCACCGCCGGTACAACGGATATACTGCGCACAGCCGATCCCGATGCGGTATTCCGACTTTCGGGAAAATACGAATGCGATACATATTCCGACGCGGTCTGGGGCGTTCTCTTCAACAACTCCGGCGTGTTTGCGAGCACGGATCTTCGCATAGCTCTCGGAGGTCTTGCAAACAGCGGCAGCGAGGGCGATACATACACTCCGGCAAACTGCATAATACCCGCGGATACGCTTATCGGCGATTCCGTTTACCGGAGCTCTGCGGGCTATCCCACCCGCGTTCAGTACAGCGAAGATGAGCTTCTCGAACGCGGCGAGCGTGCAATGCGTCAGCTTGAGGAGGGCGCACTTTCGGGAATGAAGCTGATAATGCCGGAACATACGGCTCTCCGTCAGGTCGTCGGCGGCATGATAGGTCAGTGGCAGAAGAGCTTCGGCATATATTGCATGACCGATGAGCTTACTGCGGCGGATTACACTTCCGCGCTTTCAGCCGGGAGATTTGACGCGGCAATGGTGCGGCTGAGCGGGAACGGTGCAGTCTCATACCTTTCCGATTTTACGGAAAACTCAGTGAAGAATTACGGCGGCGTTTCGAGCCGTAAGCTCGATGACATCATAAAGAGCGCGCTCACAGCAAAAGACGACAGCTCCGCAGCGGTGTACTGCCTTGAAGCCGAGCAGCTCGTGCTTGACAACGGCTGGTTCGCTCCGCTTTGTTTCGAGAAAGAATACATATTCCGTGCTTCCGGGGTAAGCGGAGTGGAATATGATCCGACCTGCGGCGGTTTTATTTTTGCAGGCGCATTGAAAAAATAGAAATGAGGTAAAAATGGGCAATAAGAACGAGATAGACAACTACTACTTTATAGATTCCGAGAATGTTCCGGAGTACGGAATGAACGGCATAGAGAAGCTCGGAAAGAACGACCGGGTGCGGATCTACTACAGAGCGAACGCGCCGTATCTGAATATCGAGCTGCACAGAAAGATATACGAAAGCCCTGCCGGTTTCGAGTATGAGCGGGTGGAGCTTGATATAAAGAACGCAATAGACGTGAAGATCGTGGAGTTCGTGAATGACCATATCCGCACCGGAAGCGCAAAACGCTACTTCATCGTGTCCCATGACAACGACTATGATAAGCAGATAGCATGGTTCTGCTCCAACGGAGCAAGTGTTGCAAGAATAGCGTCGGTGGCGGAAACTCCCGCCGGAAACGCCGCAAATACGCAGAAAAAGAAGAACGGGGAGGCTCGGAAAGTCAGCCCGAAAGAAAAAAAGGGCGAAGAAGCCCCGAAAGTCAGCTCAAAAGAAAAAAAGCGCGAAGACAAAGTCCGCACTTTTTTCGGTCAGCAGCTCAAAGATAAGAAATACAAGGAAAAAAAGGAAGAGATAATCTCCGCCATAATCACATCAAAAGACCGTGCCGAGCTCAACAACACGCTCCAGAAGCTTTATGAGAGCAAGGATGTCAAGCTCATGATGAAGACGCTCAAACCGCTCACCAATGAGCTGTATAAGTGAGCTTCAGCCTTTCCAGAGCGTTATGGCGCCGTTCTTCCGCGTAAGACCGAGATCGATTATGCGCTGGTTGGACGAGCCGCGGAACTGCAGCGAGATATCTTTCAGCGACAGCACGAACCTGCCGTCCACAAGAACGTCCGCAAGCGCGAGCATCTCGTCTGTGCATTCGCATCGGCAGTGGGTTCCGTCGAGCATCAGCTCATCATAAGTAAATCCCGAAAATACCCAGATGTCCTTGTCCGGGTATTTTTCTTTTACTCTGCGCATGAAAGGGAGAAGGACTCTCTGGTTCTCCGGCTCGAAGGGCTCTCCGCCGAGAAGCGTAAGGCCGTTGATGTAAGACGGCGCGAGCATCTCAAGTATCTCGTTTTCGGTATCTTCCGTGAACGGCTTTCCGAAGCAGAAATCCCATGTCTGCGGCTGGAAGCAGCCCTCACAGCGGTTCGTGCAGCCCGAGACAAAGAGCGTTACCCTTACTCCCGAGCCGTTTGCGATATCATAATTTTTTATTTCACCGTAGTTCATAGTATGTCCATAATGAAAGCCGCATGACCTGAAATGCTCGCCGGAACGGGGCTCAGATCATGCGTATTGTGTTGGTCTTACAGATGAAGGACGCGTTCGCGTATTTCCTGAGTGCGTCCCTGGTTCCAGTACTGGGTGCCGATGTAGCCGCAGGTACGGCGTGCCACATTCATAGTGTTCTGATCCGTGTTGCCGCATTTCGGGCATTTCCAGATAAGCTTGCCGTCTTCTTCCACAATGCTTATCTCGCCGTCCCAGCCGCACTTCTGGCAGTAGTCGCTCTTGGTGTTGAGCTCGGCGTAGATGATATTGTCATAGATGAAGCGCATTACCTGCAGCACAGCTTCGGTGTTGTTCTGCATATCCGGGACTTCGACGTAGCTTATTGCACCGCCGGGGGAGAGAGCCTGAAACTCGGACTCGAACCTGAGCTTGGTGAACGCGTCGATCTTTTCGGTGACGTGGACGTGGTAGCTGTTGGTTATGTATCCCTTGTCGGTAACGCCTTCGATGATCCCGAAGCGGCGCTGGAGGCATTTCGCAAACTTGTATGTGGTGGATTCGAGGGGCGTGCCGTAAAGCGAGAAGTCGATATTCGTCTCTGCCTTCCATTTCTTGCAGGCGTCGTTCATGTGCTGCATAACGCGCAGGGCGAAAGGCTTCGCATCGGGGTCGGTATGCGACTTTCCGGTCATGTACTTCACGCATTCGTAAAGCCCCGCAAATCCGAGAGATATTGTCGAATAGCCGTTGAACAGCAGTTTGTCTATGGGCTCACCCTTTTTGAGACGCGCGATCGCCCCGTACTGCCAGAGTATCGGTGCTACGTCCGAGAGCGTCCCGAGCAGGCGCTTGTGTCTGCACATAAGAGCGCGGTAGCAGAGATCGAGACGCTCGTCGAATATCTTCCAGAACTTGTCCTCGTTTCCGCCGGAGGATAATGCGACATCGGGCAGATTTATGGTGACAACGCCCTGATTGAAGCGGCCGTAGTACTTGTGTTTTCCGGGAACATAGTTCTTTGCGTTGGCGATATTGCCGACACCCGCGTCGGTGAAGCGGTCGGGGGTGAGGAAGGAACGGCAGCCCATGCAGGGATAAACGTCGCCCTTGAGTTCGAGCATCTTCTTTTCGCTTATATAATCGGGCACCATGCGCTTCGCGGTGCATTTTGCCGCAAGCTCGGTGAGGTAGAAGTATTCGCCGTCCTTGTTTATGTTGTCCTCTTCGAGAACGTAGATAAGTTTCGGGAACGCGGGTGTGACCCAGACGCCCTGTTCGTTCTTTACACCCTCGATACGCTGGACGAGCACTTCTCTGATTATGAGTGCAAGGTCTTTTTTCTCCTGCTCGTTTTCGGCTTCATTGAGATACATATATACGGTAACGAAGGGAGCCTGACCGTTTGTGGTGAGGAGGGTGACCACCTGATACTGGATCGTCTGCACGCCGCGGCGGATCTCTTCAAGAAGTCTGTTCTCCGCCATTTTTCTTGCAGTTGCTTCGTCGAGTGTGATGCCTACGGAATCGGCTTCATCGAGCACATCTCTGTAGAGCTTCTCACGGCTTACCTGGACGAAAGGTGCGAGGTGGGTGAGGGAAATGGACTGGCCGCCGTACTGGTTGGAAGCGACCTGAGCTATGATCTGGGTCGCGATGTTGCAGGCTGTGGAGAAGCTGTGGGGGCGCTCTATGAGTGTGCCGGTTATGACAGTCCCGTTCTGCAGCATATCATCGAGGTTCACGAGGTCGCAGTTATGCATATGCTGTGCGTAGTAATCCGAGTCGTGGAAGTGGATTATGCCTTCGTTGTGGGCATCAACGATATCTTTCGGGAGAAGTATGCGGTTGGTGATGTCGCGGGAGACTTCGCCCGCCATATAGTCGCGCTGGGTCGAGTTCACTATGGGGTTCTTGTTGGAGTTTTCCTGCTTTGCTTCCTCGTTGCTGCATTCTATGAGGGACAGGATCTTATCGTCGGTGGTGTTGGACTGGCGGACGAGCTGGCGGGTATAGCGGTAGGTGATATAGGCTTTTGCGACTTCAAAAGCGCCGTGCGCCATGATCTGATGCTCGACCATATCCTGCACTTCCTCGACGCCGGGGGAGCGTCCGAGCTCTTCACAGGCGATCACAACACTTTCGGTGATGCGGTCGATCTGGAGCTTTGTCATTCTTACGTCCGGTTCGGACTGTTCGTTTGCCTTTGATATGGCAGCGGTGATCTTGCTTCGGTCGAAAACTTCTTCCGAGCCGTTTCTTTTGATGATCTTCATTATTCTGACTGCACCCTTTGAAGTTCTGTATGCGGACGGATAATTGTCTTCGTCTGCAAAAACCTCAGCACGGCGTATTATTGCCGGCGGTGCATCTCCCTTCCTTTCGCGAGATCAATATATAGTATTCAAGCGATCTTAATTATAGCATATATTGTGTCAGGTGTCAATAGTTATTTCTACATTTTATAAATTTTCCGTGAACCTTTATATCTTTCCGCTGTCTTGACAATATCGTTCAAATATGGTAAAATAACTAATATATCATCAGGTTATTGTGAGATTTATTTCGTGTGCAAAAACAAACGGAGGTGATCTTATGGAAACTATCACGGCGGAGAACAGAGAGCTTACATTTGAAAGACTTGCCCTTGCGCTTGCAAACGACTACGAAAGCGTTTACTACCTGAATTCGGAGACCGGCAATTATGCAGAGTACGGAGCGTCCGGTGAGGACAAGGCACTTAAAATACTGTCACAGGGCGATGATTTTTTTGAGGATAGCATATACAACTGCAAAAGACTCGTGTATAAGGAAGATCAGGAGATGTTCCTCGAAGCTTTCAGACGCGACAGAGTCATAGATGCGGTAAAAAACGGCGGTTCCTTTATTCTCAATTACCGTCTCGTGATAAACGGGGAACCCTGTCACTACAGTCTCAAGACCATACGCGGCACCGGACCCGATGACAAGTACATAATCATCGGCGTGCGCAACGTTGACGCACAGGTAAGACGTGAGATACGCGCCGCAGAAGAGAAGGAAACATATTCCCATATCGCAAGGGCCCTCGCAAGCCGCTATGAGGTCATCTACTACATAGATCTGCACAACTGCAGCTACATCGAATACAGCTCCAGTGAGCAGTACGCCAAACTCGGTGTGAGCAAACAGGGCGATGACTTTTTCGCCGCGGCGGAGAAGGATATCAGGAGCTTCATCTATCCCGATGACTGTCAGCGCGTCATGAGTGAGCTCAACAAGGAGCGCTTCCTCACAAACATCAAGATCAAGGGCTCCATCAATCTTACATACCGCCAGTACCTCGACGGACGTACCCAGTATGTTTCGATGATGGCTGTCGAGCCGAAGAATGACCCGGATCATGTTGTCATCGGAGTCGTGAATATAGATGCCGACAAGCGCCGCGAGACCGCATACCGCGAAGCTCTCGGAAATGCAATAGAGGTAGCGAACCGCGATGCCCTCACCTCGGTTAGGAACAAGCACGCCTACGCCGCAATGGAAGAGGAGATCGACCAGCAGATAGCGTCGGGCGAGAACCGCGATTTCGCAATTGCGGTATTCGATGTGAACAACCTCAAGGATATCAACGACCAGCTCGGTCATATCGCCGGCGATGAGTTCATCAAGAGCGCAAGCGAGCTGATATGTACTACCTTCAAGCACAGTCCCGTGTTCCGTATAGGCGGCGATGAGTTCGCGGTCATACTTATGGGCAAGGACTACAAAGACCGCGGAGTGCTCATGGGCATCATCGACAGCGCCGTAAAGGAGAACCGCCGTTCGCGTCTCGTGACTATTGCGGGCGGTATCTCCGCGTTCGACTTCAAGACGGACAAGTTCGTGAGAGATGTGTTCGAGCGCGCCGATTCGGCTATGTACGAGAACAAGAAGATGTTCAAGAACTCGCTCGTCTGAAGGGAACCTCTAAAAACCCAATTTGAGAGAAAAAGAGCTAGCCACGCCGTCTACTGCGTCAAACCTCCTAACCGGGCGCCAGCCCGGCTTCGTCGGCTTTCCTTGTATCCGACGCAGCTATCTCATTTTCTTTTTTCAAAGCGGTTTTTAGAGGTACCCTGAATAATAAAAGCACGGTCAGGATCCCGTTGACTTCGGAGACCATGACCGTGCAGCTGTATTGCGGTATTTACGAAAGCTCGGCTTTCATTCTCGCCCGGAATGTGATTATGGATATAAACGTTGCTGCCGCGGCGCTGAGCGAGACTATAAGAATCGGTATAAGGGATCCTTCTGCGGAAAGATCGAAGGCTGCGGCCGAACGCGCCGTTTTCGTGCAGTAATAGAACGGCAGCGACTTGCAGATATCAAGCATAACTCCGCCGGCGCTGTCCGCATCGTAGAACACGCAGCCGAGGAACGAGCCGAGGGATATGATTATCGAGCAGAGTCCCGGCGCGGCCTTATCGTTGAACAGAGTACCGAAAATGAGCCCGAGCGCTATGAAGAACAGGGAAGACGGTATGAGGACGATGACCGATATTACAAGTCCGAGAGGCGAAAGCTCAACACCTGTGAAAAGCGAGATGATGTAGCTTGCGGTACAGGTTATCACGGACTGTGCCGCCGACACAGCCAGCATGGGCAGTATGTAGCCTGCAATAAAATCGGCGGAAGTCATAGGCGAAGCGTACATTCTCACGAGGAAAGATCCGGCTCTGTCCTTTGATACGGAGAGTGCGGTGAAAAGCATTATGAACGTCTGACCGAAGATGCAGATACCGCCGCAGAGCTTGTCTATGCGGAATACCGTCATTCCCGCTTCTTCCGGTATGCCTGAGTTCACAAGGGTCATTACCGCAAGCATCACGAGCGGAAAACACAGGCAGAATATGTAGCTGAGGGGGTCCCTCAGAAGCTCCTTTATATTGCGGAGCGCAAAAGCTTTTGATCTGTGCATATCAGTCTCTGCCTCCTTCCGCTATGGCTATGAACGCGTTTTCAAGTCCGGATTTCCCGGTCTTTTCCTCAAGTTCCGCGAGGGTGCCGACAGCCGCTATCCTGCCGCCGAGCATCACAGCGATCCTGTCCGAGAGCTCCTCGGCTTCTTCCATGTAATGTGTGGTGAGCACTATGGTGATGGTGCCTTTAAGGGTCCTTATAGCCCGCCAGAGCTCCCGCCGTGCAAGTACATCGAGCCCGAGGGTGGGTTCGTCGAGAAACAGTATCTCGGGTTCGCCGATAAGAGCCATTGCAATGCTGAGTTTTCGCTTCCAGCCGCCCGAGAGGGTCTTTGCGCGCGAGTCCAGTACTTCATCGAATCCGAACATTTCCCGCATATCGTTTATGCGTTTTTCGGTCTTTTCGCGGTCAAAACCATAGACCGACGCGATAAAGCGCAGGTTCTCGCGTACCGTAAGAGCCTCCGCGACGGCGGTGTCCTGGGGCGAGATACCGATGATGCGCTTGATCTCCGTCCTTCCGGAAGCGACACTGTGACCTTTTATGAACGCCTCTCCCGACGTAGGTGCGGAAAGACAGGACAGCATTCGTATCGTGGTGGTCTTTCCGGCTCCGTTCACTCCGAGGAGAGCAAAGAGCTCTCCTTCTTCCACCGAGAGGTCTATGCCGTTGACCGCAGTCTTTTCTCCGAATTTCTTTGTAAGCTTCTTTGTTTCTATTGCTTTCATCATACACCTCCGCGCAATGACGTTATTCCGCATCGGGAGCGATGTTCCCGAGATTTACGAGAGCGATGCCCTTGCTTTCGTCTCCGAGCACGAGCAGGGAATTGCCGGGTTTCAGGCCGAAAACTCTGCGGCATTCGGCGGGGAGTGTTATCTGACCCTTATCGTTGAGCTTTGAGATGCCGAAAACGTGTCTTGCGTCATCTTCGCTCTTCGCCTGCATCTGCATATTGCGGACAAGCATATCCACGGTAGTGCCGAAGATATCGGCAAGGGCCATACAGGATTCTATATCGGGAAGCGATTCGCCGCGCTCCCATTTTGCAACGGCCTGACGCGAAACTCCGAGCTTCTCGGCGATCGTTTCCTGCGTCATTCCCGCTTTTATGCGGTACATTTTGAGATTGCTGAACTGAATAGGCATGATCCTTCTCCATTCTGCGTTAATGACATTAGTTATACTGTGTGTTTATTATAACACGATTAAAATGATATGTCCAGCATTCATTTGTAACATATATGTTATGTCCGGTTGCATATTCGGAAATTGTTTGCTGCGGCAGACATAGTATAGGTTTTATTAATGTCTGCTGAAATGTGAAGATATCGGTTCGTTAATATGCACATTATACCACTGCTTTCCAAGCTTGGTTTGTTGCAGTATATACAAAATATTGCAAGAGCCACAGATTTTTCCTGATATCCTGTCACCTTCTGACAAGCTGCGGCGTTTTATATACAGAGGGCAGAAAAAACTGCATCTGTTGGAATAAATAATGGGTACCTATAAAAACCGCTTTGAAAAGAGAAAATGAGATAGCTGCGTCGGATACAAGGAAAGCCGACGAAGCCGGGCTGGCGCCCGGTTAGGAGGTTTGACGCAGTAGACGGCGTGGATAGCTCTTTTTATCTCAAATTGGGTTTTTAG
>JAGBMA010000051.1 GCA_017635095.1 Ruminiclostridium sp.
AATTTGAGAGAAAAAGAGCTACCCACGCCGTCTACTGCGTCAAACCTCCTAACCGGGCGCCAGCCCGGCTTCGTCGGCTTTCCTTGTATCCGACGCAGCTATCTCATTTTCTCTTTTCAAAGCGGTTTTTAGAGGTACCCTTAACTGTTCAGCTCTCTGCCTCGTGACGCTCCTTCATGACACGGAGCGCCAGATATATGGCTGCGCCGATCACGGCGAAAACGCTTATGAACTGGGAGGTGGATATGCCGAAGATGAAGCCGCGGTATGCGTCTCCGCGGAAGTATTCTATGAAGAAGCGGAATATTCCGTAAAGTACGAGGTATAAAGCGAAGAGCTTGCCTTTGAGCACCCCTTTTTTCAGCAGATACGAGAGCAGGAAGAAAAGTATGAACTCATACCCGGACTCGAAGAGCTGAACCGGAAGACGTCTCACACCGTTGGCGGATTCGTTCAGTGAGTGTGTGTACACGACGCCGAAGGTGCTCTCTACCCCGTAGCAGCACCCGCCGAGGAAGCAGCCTATCCGCCCGAAAGCGTGGAACAGAGCCACGGACGGAGCGGCAATATCCGTCATTGTGACGGCAGGGTAAGCTCTCAGCTTCATCACGATACCTGCGGCTATCATGCCGCCGAACAGCCCGCCGTAAAACACCGAGCCGCCGAAGATAGCCTGTGCATATCCCCACCACTGGGCAAGGTCTTCCGCCTGGAACAGCAAATACCAGCGGTCTATGTTTGTGATGCCGTATAAGAGCCCGCCTCCTGCGAACACGCCTATTGCGGAGTAGAGCAGCACTGCCAGCATGGGATAGCCGTCACCGGTCTGTTTTCTGTATCTTGATATAGCGATCGGACCTGCGGTGAAAACTCCGCACAGGGCGGCTAAAGCGTAGCTGCTTATGAATCTGCCGAAAATCGTAAATCCCGGAAACATTTCAATACCACCTTAAAAGTGCTCCCCGTCCGGTCAAAGAGCGGGGAGCACTTTTCCTTTTGTCTTTAGTTTATGCTTACTGCATGCTTGCGCCTGCTGCAGCAAGAGCACCGAGTGCGCAAACTGCACAAAGGATAGCAAGAACAGTGATACCTGTTGCTACGATACCGAGAACGAGACCTGCAACAGCCATACCCTTTTCGCTTCCTTCGGGCTTATCCTTGAGTGCCATAGCACCGAATACTATAGCTACGATAGAAAGGATACCCGTGATGTACTGAACTACCGGAATACTACCGCCTACGAGACCAACGATACCGCAGACAAGTGAAACGATCGCCTTATTTTTTGTTGTCATGATAAAAATCCTCCTATAAAATCACCGTCTTGTGAACGGACTTTAACAAATTATATCATAGTATGTTTTTTTTGTCAACAGATTGTGAAAAATATGTGAAAAAAATAAATTAGGGTCTATGACGTTGTTTCTGACTTGTGCACAATGACGTAAAGCGACACTGCAACAACACACTGCTGCTTTTATGCAATAAAGCGCGTCTGAGGATCACTCGAAGCTGTCCTCTTCGTCACGGGCGTTGAAGAGCTCAACGAGCTTCTCCATTTCCTCTTCCGTAAGGGAAGTGCCCTTTCCCATTCTGCTGTGATCGGGTGCCCAGTCGCGGATATCGTACTTCGGGGGGTTGTCGTTCCAGCTTATGAGGTTCAGCTCTTTTGACCAGCCTCTTGCCCCGTCGGAGATGACTCCGAGTTCCTTGACTATCTCATACTTGAATTCTGCCATGATATTTTCCTCCAAATTGTTATATTATATTGTTCATGATGCATAATGCATGACCCATGTCCGTTATGTCCGCGCGGATAATACGTCATTTCAGCTTTTCCGCGTCGATAACGTTATCGAAAAGTGCAGTGAACTTCGGCGGTATCGGCTTGTTGAGGTGGTGCTTGCCGAAGAACCAGTGTGTGAAGCTTATCTCTGCACGTTTTCTGTCGAGGTAAATGCCCACCGTATCGGTGGCGGAGACTTTCTGGTCGAGAAATTCCGCCATTGTCACCGGCGGCTCATATGTAACGACGTAGTCAACGGAATAGCCGTATTTCGCGAGGGCTTTGTCAGCCTCCGCAAGCTCCGGATCGGACGGAAGCTCGTATCTTGCCGCGGTCTCCTCACTGCAGGGTGCTTTTCCGCCGTTTACTTCGCCGGAACCGCCGCCGAAAGCAAACACTTTCCTGCCTTCGATGACGAAGACACTTCCCCGGAGGAGCTGACGCAGGTTCCCGCTTATAAGGCGGGAAGTACCGCCGTTCCATGGTTCGGTGGGGTATTTTTCGAGCTCGTCGAAGTTTTCATGAGCGCCTTCGACGAACAGGATATTGTATTTTCTTCTGCCGAGTTTTCTGAGCGTGCGTTTCTCCCTGTCCGAGCCGTCCCAGATCAGCCCGAGATCGCCGCATACAATAAGCGTATCGCCCTTCCGGAGTTTCCTGATGCGTTTGTCTGTGAAGCGTTTTGTATCGCCGTGAATATCGCCTGTTACCAAGATCATACGGAAATTTCCTGTTTTTTCAAAAAATTTGATAAAACCTTTGAAAAAAGGCTTTTTTTTTTCGGAGAAATATGATATAATAGTTCATATATTATTGCATTCCGAAAAAATTCTTTATATATTATATACCAAAAAGGTGGTTTTGTCTATATGCGAAATATAAAATTTATCGCTGTGTTTATGTCAATTCTGATGATTTTTTCACTAATTCCGTCCGGCGGATTCGATATTGCAGCTTCCGCGGCGTTTACTCCGGACATAGATCTCTACAGCAGCGCATATTATATGGTAAACTTAGACCTGGGAACTGTTATCGCCGCCAAGAATGAGAACGAAAAATGCTATCCCGCGTCCATAACCAAGCTCATGACCGCGATAGTTGCAATGGAGAACTGCGCCGATCTGTCAATGCCGATGGAAGTCACATATGACGCTACGAACGAGTTCTGGGAGGGCGACCCGAACAAGGAGGGCGCCGGTACCTGCGGGCTTGCAGCCGGCCAGCCCAACCTCACCATGAAGGACTGCCTTTACGGACTGCTGATAAAATCCGGCTGTGAGGCGGGAAATGTCATCGCCTACAACATCGGAAAGGGCAGTATCCCCGCTTTTATCGAGCTTATGAACAAGAAAGCTGCCGAGATAGGCTGCAAGAACACCCACTTCGGCAACACCCACGGTCTCTGGCAGGAGGACAACTACTCCACGCCCTACGACCTCTTCCTCATAGGAAAATACATCTATGACAAGCTTCCCGAGATGATCGAGATCACCAACACATACAGCTATGTAATGCCCGCAAACAAATACAACCCCAGCCCCTACACGATCTACAACGTGAACTCCCTTGTGAACAACGTGGGTGAGAACCCGTACTACTACGAGTATGCAAGCGGTCTCAAGACCGGAAGCATGGGCGAGTACTATACAAAGGACGCCTCCGGTGAATGGTCGGTGTACCATGCGGGATTTGCGAACATCATCTCCACCGCTTCGCAGAACGGGTTCAACTATATGCTCGTGACCTGCGGCGCGCCTTATGCGGATGCTGACGGCAACCGTCTCAACGGTCATTTCAAGGACAGCATAGCGCTCTATAAGTGGGCATTCCGCACATTCGACATACGCGAAGTCATGAACGAGAACACATTCGTCACTAATGTCAAGGTGGATATGGGCGAAAACGCGGACGTTGCCATACTCAAGCCCGCTTCCGCATTCTCAACGCTTCTTCCGAAGGATCTCGACCCCTCCGTTATCGAGCAGAAGATCACCATAACCGCGGAAAAGAACAACAACGACGCGGTGGTGGCGCCGATACAGAAAGGTCAGGTCATGGGCACGCTTGAGCTTCTCCTCGACGGCGACAGCTTATGGACAACGAACCTTGTGGCATCACAGAATATCGAATTATCGCAGTTTGAGTACACCATGCGTATGATAAACAGCATATTCGATAAGTGGTGGTTTCGCCTTTGTGTCGTGGCTCTCGCACTTCTTATCATAGCCGACGTGGTGCTGAATACCGTCCAGAAAGCCCGCATAGCGAAGCTTGAGGCGCGGAAGAACCGCAAGGCAAATATACGCGCGAAATGGTGATAAAGATCATAGCGGTGGGAAGGCTCAAGGAGAAGTACCTGAAAGAAGCCTTTGCCGAGTATGAAAAGCGGCTGGGCGCGTTCTGCAGGCTCACGGTCGATGAGATCGACCAGGAGAAGCTCTCCGATGACCCCTCTGAAAAGGAGATAACACGGGCGCTTGAAACGGAAGCTGAGCGGATACTGCAGAAAATACCGGCGGGGAGCTATGTTATCCCGATGTGCATTGAGGGAAAACAGCTCACAAGCGAGAAGTTTGCCGCCCTTATATCAAAAGAATCCGCTGCCGGAGCAGGGACCTTCGTGTTTGTGATCGGCGGCTCCTTCGGACTTTCCGACAGGGTGAAACAGAGAGCCGACTTCCGGCTCAGTATGTCCGAGATGACATTTCCGCACAGACTTGCGAGGATAATGCTTGCCGAGCAGATCTACCGTGCGTTTTCCATAATAAACAACAGAAAGTACCACAAATAATGTATAGAATGTACCTCTACAAAGCCTCGCTGTTTGCTTTCGGAGCGGCACTCATAGTCCTCGGGATAGTGATAGTGTCACAGCGCGAAGTGCTCATAACTCCCCTTGCGTATTTTGCGGGGGCGGTGCTTATGATACACGGCGGGCTCAATATAGCGGAGTTCATAGCTCACGGCGGAAGGCTCGGTCAAAAACGCAAGTCGGCGAAGATCTTCACGGCTGTGTGGAACGTAGCAACGGCGGTGCTGCTCATGGCGCTTCCGGAGCTTTCGTTCTCCCTTGCGGCGTATATCCTCGCTGCATACCTGCTGTTCAACGCAGCCTCCAAGATAGCCGATTTTATAGTTGCAAAGATAAATCATCAGCAGGGTCGTTTCGCTGCACTCGCAGCTTTCGTGTTTTACATGATATTTGTGGGGCTGCTTGCAGGTACGGGGCTGCGTAATGACACGTTCCTGGTGATAGCGGGAGTGTACTGCATTCTTTTCGGCGCGGAGACGCTCTCGGATCTGCTGACTCTCATGGTGCCCCAGCGCATAAAGAACGATCTGAAGCGCCATATCCGCATTTCTCCGCCGGTCTTCGTATCGACATTCATACCCCTCGGTACGCTCCGCTATATCAACGAGTACATCTCCGTCAATGATAAGCTTCCCGAGCTTACCGCCGGGAGCAGCGAGACGGATACCGACCCCCCGGACATAGAAGTAATGGTCCACGTTTCCAATAACGGTTCCGGCAAGATAGGTCATCTCGATCTTTTCTTCGACGGCGAGATCATCTCCTACGGCAACCACGATCACTCGTCACACAGGCTTTTCGGCGTGTTCGGCGACGGGGTGATGTTCACGGCGGAAAAGGAAACATATCTCGATTTCTCCGTGAACCACGACCGCCAGATCGTGTTCTCATACGGTATCCGGCTCACTCAGGAACAGCTTGAAGCTGTCCGGGCTGAGGTGCAGTCAATAAAAGCTCTTGCAGTGCCGTGGAGACCGCCTTACCAGGTCGCCTGTGAGGAAAAGGGCGAGGAGAACGTGAAGCTTTCGGACTACCACGATTACTGCAGCGAACTCTGGAACGGCACCCGCGCCAGCTTCTTCAAGTTCAGCGAGGGAAAGTTCAGAACATATTCGATACTGAGCACCAACTGTGTGCTGCTAACGGACGAGATACTCGGCAAGGCGGGCACTGACATAGTCTGCATAACCGGAGTCGCGTCGCCGGGGATCTACTACGATTATCTCGAACGGCTTTATTTGACCCAGAAAACAATGGTGATATCCAAAACCATATATGACAGAAAAACCATGAGGAAACTCAAAAAAGGAAAGGAAGAAAAAAATGAGCGAAGTGTATCTTGACGACCGTTTCAAAGGAGTAATGCTCGGACTTGCGATAGGAGACGCTTTCGGCTATCCCATCGAGCTTATGGACTATGATGCGATCTGTGAAAGATTTGAGAAGAAAGGCTGTCTCGATCTCGCGGTGAGCAAGCGCACGGGAACTGCACTTTTCACCGACGATACCCAGCTCTCGCTTTTTACTGCGGACGGGCTTCTCTGGGCGCACAGCGCCGGTGCTGACGACGGTCAGGTGAACTATGAGGACTATATCTTCCTCGCGTACCAGGTGTGGCTCTACACACAGACCAAGACTGTTGCAGGCAAGGAATACGCATGGCTCTTCGACCCCGCCCAGAACGCGTACAAGCTGCGTCTGCTGAAGGCAAAGGGGCTGTATAAGAAGCGGACTGCCGATACGAAGAACATAGATGCTCTGCTCAGGATAAAGAACATGGCTTACGGGACTCCCGAACGCCGTCTCAACGACAACAAGGATAACGGTGCGGTAAAACGTTCCGCGCCTATAGGACTTTACTTCTACAAGGACACCAAGAAGGCGTTCGATATGGGCTGCCGTGCAGCCGCCATAACCCACGGCGATCCGGTAGGCTACATCTCGGCGGGCTGCTACGCGGCAATAATCGCCGAGATCGTGAACGGAGCGGAGATAGAGGACGCAGTAAGAACGATCATAAGCCTGCTCGACGGTGTGGCGGACGGTGAAGTGCTGAAGAAGACTCTCCAGTACGCCCTCGATCTTGTGGACAACGAAGATGTTGACCCCATGTCCGCGGTCAAGAAAATGGGCTACGGTTTCGAGGCATATGAAGCGCTCGCGATTTCCGTTTACTGCGCTGTGCTCCATTGCGACAGCCCCCGTCACGCTATCCAGCTTGCAGCCAACCACGACGGTGCAAGTGATACCTGCGCTTCCATGACCGGAGCTATGCTCGGCGCATATTTCGGGATCCAGGGTTTCCCGAAGAAGTGGGTGGATAAGCTCCAGTACAAGAACCTTATCTCCGCTATCGCGGACAAGATGCTCAAAGTCGTTTATTCAGGCGATGACGACGGAGCTGCGGACGAATAAGATAACACAGACAGATAAAAATAACAATGTGCAGAATAAGGAGCTGAAGATGTATGCTTTATACGATAGAATACCTTACCGAGAAGATACAGGCAAGTGAAAAAGCCTATGATCTCGAAAAGATCACAGCGGCGTATGAGCTTGCAAACGAGGCTCACAAGGGCGTTAAGCGAAGCTCGGGCGAGCCGTATATAACTCACCCCATTGCGGTCGCGTGCATTCTTCTCGAATTCTGCATGGACACCGATACTATCTGCGCGGCGCTCATGCATGATGTGGTGGAGGATACCGATGTCCCGCTTGATACCATAAGGAAGCGCTTCGGGGAAGACGTGGCGAACCTTGTTGACGGCGTTACAAAGATCGGTCAGGTCCCCCTCAATACAACGAAGGAGGAACAGCAGGCGGAGAATATCCGCAAGATCCTCATAGCCATGTCCAAGGATATCCGCGTCATAATCATAAAGCTTGCGGACCGACTCCACAATATGCGCACGATAATGTACCGCCCGCCGGAGAAACAGCGCAAGAAGGCGCTTGAGACAATGAACATATACGCGCCGATAGCCCACCGGCTCGGTATGAGCGCGGTCAAGGAGGAAATGGAGGATATCTCCATAAAGATCCTCGACCCCTACGGCTCAAAGATGATCGAGGAGATGCTCGACAAGCACAAGGAGCAGCGCGATACCTTCATCGACATAATCAAATCCCGTATCAGGGAGCGTATCAGCGATATCCAGCCGCCCCCCACCATCGAGGGCAGGGTCAAGAGCGTTTACAGCATCTACAAAAAGGTCTATGTCAAAGGCAAGAGCTTTGATGAGATCTACGATATTTATGCAGTCCGCGTTATCGTGCAGACCGTTATCGAGTGCTATAACGTCCTCGGTATAATCCACGATATCTTCAAGCCCATTCCCTACCGCTTCAAGGACTATATCGCCACCCCGAAGCCCAACCGCTATCAGTCCCTCCATACCACCGTCATCGGGCGCGAGGGTATCCCTTTCGAGGTGCAGATACGCACTTACGAGATGCATAATACAGCTCAGTACGGTATCGCAGCTCACTGGAAATACAAGGCGGGGCTTACCGGCAGCGTGGCGGGAGAGAAGCGTTTCGACTGGATACGCCATATACTTGAACAGCAGCAGGATGCCGACGATATCGACCAGCTTGCGGACGCTATCAAGGTGGATCTTGCACCCGACGACGTGTATGTGTTCACGCCCAAGGGAGATGTGGTCACACTTCCCACCGGCTCCACCATAATCGACTTTGCTTATGCAATACACACTCAGGTCGGCAATACCATGACCGGTGCGAAGGTCGGCGGACGTATGATACGTTTCGATTACCGGCTCAAGACCGGAGACATAGTGGAGATCCAGACCTCGTCCAATGCGCGGCCGAACAGGAACTGGCTTGAAATAGCCAAAACCTCGGAAGCCCGCGCGAAGATACGGGCGTGGTTCAAGAGGGAATGCCGGGAAGAGAATATTTCCGAGGGCAGGAACTCAATTGAGCTTGAATTCCGCAGAAACAACATGATACCCACCGAGGACTTTATCCTCGAACTTGCAAATCTCCAGCATTTCGACAACGCCGATGATTTCTACGCGGCGATAGGCTACGGCGGTGTTATCCTCTCTAAGATAATGCAGCGCGCCAAGGACATATACAACGCCCGCAACGCGGATAAGGCACAGGAGGAGAGCAGCGATGAGATACTCGCGGCAAGCGTCACGAAGCGCCGCAAGGGCGGTGTCATAGTCGAGGGCATAGATAACTGTCTGATAAAATTCGCGAAATGCTGCAATCCGCTGCCGGGGGACGACATAATCGGCTTCATAACCCGCGGCTACGGCGTTTCGGTGCATAAGCGGGACTGCGTGAATGTTATCAATTCGTCGGAATCCGAGAAAGAGCGCTGGATAAACGTTATGTGGGCAGGCGGCACCGAGAGCGAGAGCTACAATGCCACCATTGACATAATCGCCGAGGACCGTACCGCGCTTATAGCGGATATAACTGCCACGATCGCTGCCGGAAGGCTCCCGATACGTCAGATATCCGCGCACCAGCTCAAAAACGGCAACGGCAACGTTATCGTCACCGTTGAGGTAGCGAGCGTCGAACAGCTCAACGCCATGATCGGACGCATAAGAAAGATCCAGGGCGTCATAAGCGCGGAAAGAACGGGAATTGTCTGATATAGCGGAGTTTCCGCAAAAGCGGATATACCGAACTTGCAAAAAGTTTTATTTTGTGGTATAATCATTCAAAAAGTCAGGAAGTACATTACACAGGAGGTAAGTATGAATCTTCAGGAATCCGGAGAGATGTATCTCGAAACGATACTCGTGCTCTCGCAGAAGAAAAGCGATGTTCGTTCAATAGATATCTGCGATGAAATGGGTTTTTCAAAGCCGAGCATAAGCCGCGCTATCCACCTGCTTGAAGACGGCGGATATCTTGATATCGACAACAGCGGTTTCATCACCCTCACCGATCTCGGCAGGGAGATCGCCGAGAAGATCTACGAGCGTCATAAAGTCCTGTCGGCGTTCTTTATGGCGATCGGTGTCAGCGAGGAGACTGCGACGGAGGACGCCTGCCGCATAGAACACGTTATAAGCGATGAGACGTTCACTGCCATCAAAAAGCACATAAAGAAGCATAATATCTGAGCATTGCGGCCCCGCGGAGATCTCGTGCGGGGCAGTACTGCGGAATAAAAACCGGAAGGATATTTGGTAAATGGAAAACAAAAAGCGTGTCGATGGCATATCCCTTGCCATTGTGATACTGAATATCGCTATTGTTGCAGTTCTCATACTGCTCGTGGTGCTGATATATCTGTATATGACGGGAAAGCTCGAGAACGCGGACGTAGCCAATATGGATCAGTCCGAGGCAGTCGCTTCTATGACGACTACCGCTGTGACAACGGATACCGTGGAGCGCTCCGAGGAGCCTGTGGAAGAAACAACAGTCCCCGAGGAAACGGAAGCACCGGAGGAGACGGAGGAGACTGAACCCGAGTTGGTCGAAGCGATCGAGACAGACGAATATGACCCGGATTTCTTTGCAAAAGATCTGTTCATAGGCGATTCGATCTATACGGGTCTTGTGAACTACGGATATTTCCCGAATTCACAGGTGTTCGCCCAGATCGGACTCAACCCGGAGAGCGCACTCACCAAGACCGACGAAAGCGGCAATACCGCCGTAAGCAAGGCGAAGGAGATGCAGCCAAAGCGTATCTTTATAATGCTCGGCTCGAACGGTATCGCCTTTATGGGCAATACACACATGGCGGAGAATATGAAGGAGCTTGCTTCCCGGCTGAAGGAAGCCTGCCCGGACAGCTATATCTACATCGTTTCCATTCCGCCTGTGACAAAAGCTCACGATTCCGAGGGTCAGGAAACTATGGTCATGGTCAACGGCTACAACAAGCTCCTCAAGGGTATGTGTGAGGACGAGGGTATAGTTTACCTCGATCTCTGCAGCAAGCTTGAAGATGCCACGGGCTATTTCTCCGCGGATTACGCGGAGGCAGACGGTATGCACTTCCTCGGGACTGCATACAAGAGAATGCTGAGCTTCTTCCAGAAGTCGATCCAGCTCTGATCCCGCTGTTTTTACGGCGTCAGGATATAAAAGGCAGTGCCGCATACTATTCTGTTCATGCGTTATTGCCGGATAAAAGAAAGGAATAAGAATATGAAAAAGAAGATCATCTGTGCTGTGCTGCTTTCCGCCATCGTTTGCGGTATCGCGTCGTGCGGAGACAGCAAACCCGCTGCAACGACCACTGCGGCTGCAAGTACCGCAGCACCGGCAGCAAATGAAAGTGACGCGTCGGCTTCCGACGTGACAAAGGCGGTTCTCGACGAGATACCGATAAACTCGGCTTTCGAGAAACAGAAGGAATCGCTTGAGGACTACTTTGACGATCTCGATGTATCGGATATCGTAGATTTCTCCTATTATATCTGCGCTTCGGGTGCATATCCCGACGAGATCGCCGTATTTAAGTTTGAAAGCGCCGACGATGCAGAAGAAGCGGTGGAGTCGGTGGAGGCAAGACTTGAATATCAGAAGACCACCTACAAGGACTACACTCCCGATGAGTATTACAAGCTTGAGGACGCTGTGATCGAGCAGAACGGCGAGTGGCTCATATACCTCGTTACAAGTGACAACGCTAAGGCAAAGGAGATCGCGCTCGGCGCAATAGGCTAAAGGCAGGCGAAAGAAGAATGGCAGGAGAATGTCTCGTAATAGCACTGATAATCGGCGTACTTAACGTCGGATTTTTCCGCGCACACCGGAAAAACTGGGGGCTCGCGGTAGTTCCTCTGGGATTCGTGCCATTTGTTACCGGCATCGTACTGTTGCTCTGCGAACGGGTATTTTATGCGGAGTACACGTTTATTCTCCCCATGGTGCTGATCGTGGTATCGCTGTTCATCTCCTGCGTCTGGATAGCGATAGCGTGCTGGATACTGATAAAGACGAAACGAATGCGGGTGTATTACCTTATCGCGTCTATCGGGTTCGTGTTCACTCTGTCGCTGATAATGCTGATAAAATTTTATTATGCAGTCCCGCTGGCTGCGTGACCGCAAAAATACTGCAAAAGGAAGAAACGATATGACGTACAAAGAAAGCTTCATAAGATTTATGGCGGACTGCGGAGTTCTCACTTTCGGCGACTTCACCCTCAAGAGCGGCAGAAAGGCTCCGTACTTCATCAACACCGGCAACTATAAGACCGGCAGACACCTCTCCGAGCTCGGCAAGTATTATGCCGAGTGCATTAACGAGAACGGCATTGAAGCCGATACCCTGTTCGGACCGGCGTACAAGGGTATCCCGCTTGCGGTAAGCGCCGCTACTGCACTTTACGACAAGTTCGGCAAGGACGTGAGCTACTGCTTCGACCGCAAGGAAGCCAAAGATCACGGCGAGGGCGGTATGTTTGTGGGAAAGCAGCTCACAGACGGTGAGAAGGTCGTTATCATCGAAGATGTGATGACCTCGGGAAAAGCGCTCAGGGAAGTGCTTCCGAAGCTCAAAGGCGCCGCCGATGTGAACATCACAGGTATGGTCATCACCGTTGACCGTATGGAAAAGGCTCTCGACAGCGATATGAGCGCCGTTCAGTCCGCTTATAAGGAGTTCGGAGTCAAGGTATATTCCATTGTTACTATCAACGACATTATAGATGCTATCGAGAATGGCGTTGTTGAGGGCAAGGAGTATCTCGATGCAATGAAAGCCTACCGCGCACAGTACGGGGCATAAGGACGATACAGAACCGAAGCGGACACGTGTGGGGCTCTGCCCCACACCCCGGCGGGCTCCGCCCTGCACCCTCAGCGCGTCTGCGGACGCGCGTGTGGGGCTCTGCCCCACGCCCCGCGGGGGAGAGAGAAAACCTTTTTTTGTAAAAAAAGGCTTTTCTCTCTCCCC
>JAGBMA010000052.1 GCA_017635095.1 Ruminiclostridium sp.
CCCCACAAGCCCCGAACCTACCGGCGAGGAAGCGTTTCATCTTATGCAGAACGCACTCGATGACGCGGGGATAACTGCCGAACGGATAGACTACATCAACGGTCACGGCACAGGAACGGTACTCAACGACTCTATGGAAACAAACGCGCTTAAAAGGCTGTATGACGGCGCGGATAGAAAGCCGTTCGTAAGCTCCACAAAGGCGCTTGTCGGACATTGTATGGGCGCGTCCGGCGCGGTAGAGCTTGCAAGCGTTATTCGTTCGATGCAGGACGGTAAGCCGATAGTAATGCCGCGACTTACCGAGCCGCTTGACGGGTGTGAGCTGTACAATGCGCCGGAACACATTGACATAGAATACGCTATGTCCAACAGCTTCGGCTTCGCCGGAAACAGCGCGAGCATTGTACTAAGAAAGTTGGTAAGCGAATGAAAGCGTACATAGAAAGCATCGGAGTTATATCACGCTGCGCAAAGTCCGCCGATGAGCTGACAAAGGTGCAAAACGGCGGCGGATATGAGAAAGCGGCACTTCCGATAGAGTTTGAGTCGCAGATACCGCCCGCGAAAATGCGCCGAAACAGCAGATACAACAAATTTGCCTGCACCGCCGCGGATAACGCTGTTCGTGAAACGGCAATACCCGAAGCACTCGACAGGCGAAGGATAGGCACGATCATTTCCACGGGCTACGGGTCGAGCGTAAACAATACTCAGTTTGCCGAAACTGTAACAAAGGGAGTTCCCGGTCTGTGCAGTCCGTATATTTACGCGGGTACAGTGCCTAACTCCTGCGTCGGGCAGATATGTATTCTGAACGGCTTCAAGGGCGTGAGCACAGTGCTTACCGGCGGCGATCCGCTTGAATACTCTGCCCTGCTTCTCGCGGCAAACAAAGCGGATATGATACTCTGCGGTTCTGTCGAGGAATACTGCGAGGCGCTGTACAGCGAGCTTGGAGGGCTCGATACGCTTAAGGGCGCACAGCTGTCCGAGGGTACGGCTATGATGATGATGACCCGCGAAAGGACTGAGAAAACGCTTTGCGCAGTGACAGGCTTTTCCTGCGCGTCACTCGGCAAAAGTCCGCTTCTGCACAGAATTGACGAAGGCGCTTTTGATATTATTACCGATATTCTGAAAAAGCACGAAACTGCTCCCGATGCGGTATTTACCGCCGCCAACGGAACATATTTCGATGATATAGAAAGTAAAGCAATAAAGACGATTTTCCCCGAAACGGAGCTTGTATCACCGAAAAAGTGGGCGGGAGAAACTCTCGGCTGCGGATATATGATGAACACGGCATTTGCGGCTGCCGCGATAAGCTCAGGCAAGTACAAAAAGGTGCTTGTAACGGGCGTTGATATGGTCGGAAATTACTGCACATCGATGATCGAAGGGGTGTAAGCTATGGGGCTTCTCGAAGGTAAAAAGGTGCTTGTCACAGGCATTTCCGGCGGTATCGGATATGCCTGCGGAAAGCTGTTCATTGACGAGGGCGCGAATGTCCTCGGTTCTTACCGGACAATGAAGCCGGAGCTTGAAACGCTCGGCGCGAAGCTGTTCCAACTCGACATAAACGATCGTGATAATATTGCAAAGACAGTCAAAGCTGAGATACGGGCGTTCGGCGGTATAGACGCGCTTGTGAACTGCATAGGCATCACGGCTCCCGAACCGCTGTTTGCCGCAGATCCCGCAAAATGGGAAAACGTTGTCGAGACCAATCTGTTCTCGGCTATGAGGATAATGCAGAGCGCGATAGTTCCGCTTGCAAGGAAAGGCGGCGCGATAATAAACATAAGCTCTGTATTTGGCATAAAAGGCGGTATCGGGCAGTCGAGCTACTGCGCTTCAAAGGGTGCTCTTGACGCTATGACGAGAGCGGCTGCATTGGAGCTTGCGGGAAAGAACATCCGCGTGAACGCAGTTGCTCCCGGATTTATCGAGACCGAGATGACCGCCGGATTTGATGAAAAATTCCGTGCGGAAAGCATAGCAAGGATACCGATGAAGCGCTTCGGTAAGCCCGAGGAGATCGCGGATCTCTGCGCTTTCCTTATAAGCGACAGGGCGAAATATATCACCGGACAGTCGTTCGTTATTGACGGGGGCTTAAGCATATAGCACATAGCTCCGGAGCTATAACAAACCGTACAGTACGGTAAAATGACCGATCTTAATAAAATACTTTTTACAGGAGGAAAAAACAATGAGTAAAGAGATCAAAAAGGAAACACAGGACGTTAAGCTGTCTCTTGACGAGCTGTATAATGTCGCGGGCGGTAGAGAGCTAAGTGAAGAGGAAAAGAAGAGACAGGAAATGATGGAGAACGAGATGAAAAGCTATTTAAGTGGTGAAACGCGGCAAACCGCACTGAACAGCGGCTTGATTGAGCCAAGTAAGCTTTAACAGGAGGAAAAAACCATGAAGGTAAATCTGAAAAGGTTCCTTGAAGAAGCAAGCAAAAACGAGGAATTGAAAGCAAAGCTCGCCGCGCTGACCGACAAGGACACCGTCGTGCCAAAGGCTATAGAGCTTGCAAAGGAGTACGGTATTACTCTGACAGCGGAGGACTTCAAACGTGATAAAGACGATAAGTTGTCTCTCGACGAGCTGGAAAATGCCGCGGGTGGAGAGCTTATTGTTGTAGGCGATTATGTAGTTGATACAGAAACCGGAGAAATAAGGCACAGGAATCGTATGAAAAAGATGATATAAGAAAGGCAAAGGATAAAGGTGTTAGTGAAGAGACAATATCCAGATACGAGTATGCGAGAAGATATAATAAATAAACGCTTTCCCTCTTGGCACACCTCATCAAACCGTACAGAACGGTCAAATGACCGATCTTAATAAATTTCTTAGGAGGAAAAAACCATGAAAGAGAATCTGAAAAAGTTTCTTGAAGAAGCAAGCAAGAACGAGGAGCTTAAAGCAAAGCTCGCGGCGATCACCGACAAGGACACCGCCGCAGCAAAGGCTATCGAGCTTGCGAATGAGTACGGAATTACCCTGACAGCAGAGGACTTTGAGCCTGATGAGGGAGATAAGCTGTCACTCGATGAGCTGGAAAATGCTGCGGGCGGAGCGTTTGATGTTAAGAAAATAGGTGATCTGTTGGGTGCTTTTGGTGAGTTCCTTAACACTATGGGAGGCGACATAAAAAAACTTACATCAATAGCTGATTCTCTTAAATCTGATACGGATAAGTAATGCTGAAACCGGAACGGAGCCGAGTGAAATTATCATCTGATGTGTGCGTTGTCCTCGGCGGCGCGCCAAAAACCGTAAAGAACGGTCACACGACCGATCTTAATAAAAATTTTACAGGAGGAAAAAAACCATGAAGGAAAATCTGAAAAAGTTTTTAGAGGAAGCAAGCAAAAACGAGGAGCTGAAAGCAAAGCTCGCGGCGATAACCGACAAGGACACCGCCGTGGCAAAGGCTATAGAGCTTGCAAAGGAGTACGGCTATACCCTGACTGCCGAGGATTTCGAGCAGGATAAGGACGATAAGCTGTCTCTCGACGAGGTGTACGCGGTGTCCGGAGGTGGGGACGGAACAGTTGATTTTTGCTTTTTTGTCAGTTGGACGGATGCCGGCTGTGGATGTTTCATTATTGGCGCTGCAGAGGATTGCGGTTGCTTTCTTGGCGGCGGTGCCGCGTAACGCGCCCCCCATAGACAAACAACCGAGAGATCATCATTGGCGCTGCCTCAAGATTTTGGCTGCATTGCCTTCGGTTGTTCCTTCCGATGCATTGTACGCATTGTGAAGTTCACCGGGCAGCGATCCGCCCGATGATTCTGAGACCGTGTGGAGGAATTTACGATGTACTACCGTTTGAACGACAAATACAGCCTGCGGGGCTGGGAGAAGCTGCCCTACGCCATTGTGGATCGTGCAGCGGCTCGGGTCAGCTTTGTGGATAAGGAAAGTTTTGACGCACTCCAACTTTGCGACGGGCAGGTGGATCTTGATCTGCCGCTTGTTCCGCAGAGCGTCCGAGACAGTGTTAAAATGTTGGAGGAACATGGTTTCGTCGCACCCTGCGCCTCCGGTAAGAAACTTGAGGAGGGACAGAAATACCGCTTTTATCCCAACCGCTTCATGAAGAGCGCCCACTGGTCCATTACGGGCTGCTGCAACTGCAAGTGCCGCCACTGCTACATCAACGGCGCGGAGAACAGATATGGCGAGATCAGCCATGACGATGCCATGAAGATCGCGCAGGGGCTGGTGGACTGCGGTGTGCTGAGCTGCTCCATCACCGGCGGCGAGGCGATCGTGCGCCGCGACTTTTGGGAGATCATCGACACGCTGCACGCGGGGGGCGTCGTCATCAGCCAGATCTACTCCAACGGGCTTCTGGTCAACGAGCGGCTGCTGGACGCCTTCGAGCAGCGCGGGATGCACCCCGAGTTCAATATGAGCTTCGACGGCGTGGGTCATCACGACTGGCTGCGTGGAATGGACGGTGCTGAAAAGGCGGTGCGCCGTGCCTTCGAGTTGTGCCGCGACCGTGGCTTCCCCACCGGTGCAGAGATGTGTCTGTGGAAGGACAACCGCCAATCCCTGCGCGAGAGTATCAACTACCTCGCCTCCGTGAACTGCCGGAGCGTCAAGCTGAACCCTGTCGGCGACACCGGTGCGTGGCATGAGGGCGGGTACGCCGAGACTCACGGTCTGAGTATTGATGAGACGTTTGAGACCTACTTCAACTATCTGGACGACTTTTACCGCGATCTTCCGAAGATGATCGTGCATCTGGGCGGCTTCTTTATGTGCGACGGGCGGGAGCCGGATCTCTATCGCCTGCCCGCGGTACATACGGTCAAGGATCCGGAGCGTGTCTGTCTCTGCGCCCATGCTCGCAACAATATGTATATATCTGCGGAAGGCCGGGCTTTGACATGTATGCCGCTGTCCAATATGGATGATTTTCAGCAGTCATACCCCAAAATTCAGGAAATCGGGGTTCGAGCATGCCTGAACGATTCAGTATTTATGGAGCTGGTCAACACCCGCTCTGCGATGGTGCTCGAACACAACGAGAAGTGCCGGGAATGTCCTTATCGGAATGTATGTCTCGGCGGCTGCCGCGCGGCGGGGATGCTGATGCATCCCGGCGACATTCTCGCTCCCGATGAAAGCGTCTGCAAGCTCTTCCGGGACGGCTGGCTGAAACGGATAGAGGAGAAGGTCAAGGAGCTTCGCCCTTCGGCGGAGTGTGCAGAGTATAAGCGCCTGCGGGAGCAGTCATAGATTTTGGAGCGTATGCGTTAAATGAAAAACAATAAAAGACGCGGAATATTCCGGCAGGTCATAACACCTCTGACGATATTTCAGATAATGCTGATATTTTTTATGCTCATCTCAATGTATTTTCTCACGCTGTATAGTATCTGGAATGAAAAGAAAGAGGCTTCTCAGCAGATTTCCGATTATACGGCAGAGATGCTCGGCGATTATCTGTGTATAGGGCGTATAACAGATTATTTGCACGAAAATTATGAGAAGATCGCATTTGTTTACGATGACGGAGCTGCCGATATAAAAGAAAGAGAACTCAGCCAATATATCCCCGGATATATCTCCGCGAAGGAAGTGACTCCGGAGCAGTTTGACACAATGTCGGACGAGGTGCGTCAATTGTATGCTCAGGTTTGCTATATAAGAATATCGCTCGAAATGGATAAAATAAAACAAAACCGCAAGCCGCTTTATCTTGCCGCAGTTCTTTACTGCGATGAAATGCTTTTTTATATAGCGGAGGGGGTCCTTGAAAATGAAGGTCGCGTCAGTCAGGGCGGTAAATTGTGGGAACTCGGAATGAGCGAGCCGTATTCACTTTATATAGGCGAATCCGCAAAGCTTGACAATCTGGTCGGTGTAGGCCGCGAAGATGCGTTTGTACTGCCGGTCTTTGCGGATACCGATGAGGAAGCCGTTTATACATTTACTCCTGTTTACGATGAGGACGGCAGGCTTGTAATGATCGTAACTGCGGCAAATAAGTGGACTGAGTTTCTGATCGAGGGGATCGAATTCACACTTATACTGTTTGTGACAGTAACATTCCTTGTAATTATTCAGCTTTGGAAAACTGCACGTCTGCTCTTAGATATGATAGTTCGCCCGATCCGGAGGGAACAGGATATACTTAATGAATTTATTGAAGAAAAACAGTCGGAAAAGGTAGTGTCCGAGCTTGCGGAGATCAGAACGGACAACGAGATACAGACCTTCGCGGAAAATTTCTCATATATGGCTTCGGAGCTTGACAAATATACAAAAGAGCTTATATCCGCAACAGCGGAAAAGGAACGAATGGCAACGGAGCTCGACCTTGCCACAAAAATACAGAGCGGTATGCTGCCGAATATATTTCCTGCATTCCCCGACCGTCCGGAGTTTGATATTTACGCTTCAATGGATCCCGCGAAGGAGGTTGGCGGCGACTTCTACGACTTTTTCATGACAGATGACGATCATCTTGCAATGGTGATAGCCGATGTTTCCGGCAAGGGCGTTCCCGCCGCGCTGTTTATGATGTCCGCCAAGATACTGATAAACGACCATACTTTGATGGGAGGTACTCCGGCTGAGATACTTGAAAAGGTCAATAAGCAGGTATGTGCCAATAATAAGGCTCGTATGTTCGTCACGGTATGGCTCGGAATATTGGAAATCAGTACCGGTAAGCTGATGACCTCCAGCGCGGGTCATGAATATCCGATTCTCTGTCTGAACGGTAAATATGAAATACTGAAGGATAAGCACGGTCCTCCGGTCGGGACATTCAAAAAAGCAAAATATACAAATCATGAGCTGACATTGAAAAAGGGCGACAGCATATTTGTATATACCGACGGAGTTGCAGAGGCTACCGATGCGGACAATCAGCTTTTCGGAACGGAGCGCTTGCTCGATACATTGAACGCGGTATCGGAAGGCACGACACAGCAGGATATTCTGAAAGCGGTTCGTGCCGCTGTTGATGATTTCGTAAAGGAAACGCCGCAGTTCGACGATCTTACTATGCTGGGACTTAAATACTTCGGAACGGAGGAAAACAAATGAAGTTGATTATAAAAAAGAATATCGGACATTTTTAAAGAAAGGTACAGACAAGGTGTTGAACCGCTTGTATTAAATATTAGAATGTAACAGCCTGTATATCCAATTTATTATCCGAAATCAAGACCCGCTTAATTCGGAAAGAAAGGAAACAATATGAAAAACAAGATCGGTGTAACAGCAATAATTATCTCACTCGTAAGTCTATGCTGCTCGGTGGTATGCCTTTGTGTTGCATTCAATACAATCAGCAGCACAGCGGTATCCGCGTCATCGGAAGCGAGTGAAGGCAGCAGTATGCAGTATGTAATGTATGTCGGAACAAATGATAAGGACACATATCGGCTTGAAATGACCGAAGAAGAAGCCAAAAACATAGTTGACGAGGTTTGCTTGAAATATTTCGAGGGCTACACGCTTCAGGAGGCTACAGGAGCGTGGACGGACGAAAAGAAGAACATAACCCACGAATATACTCTTGTCTGCTACTTTGACGGCGCAGATAAGGAAACTGTTTATAAGGCGGCGGACGAGCTGATAGAAAAGCTCAATCAGAATTCCGTGCTGATTGAAGAAGACAAGATTAATATTGAATATTATTCTGGAAAATAAAAAATGAGATCGTTTATGAAGAAGAAAATTACATTTACAATGGTACTGTGCATTGCAATTTGCGCTGTTGCAGGCTGCTCCGGCAGCAGCAACAATGTGGAAAGCACTACCACAACTGCCGCAGAAACCACTATCACAACAACAACAACGGCTGCAACTGAAGCTGAGACAACGACCGCCACGGCTGAAACAAAGGAAGAAGCTCCGGCGGTCGAGGGAACTGTCATTTATGATGCCAACGATATAATGATCACGGCAGCCGAGTTCACGACCTGCAAGGAATATGACAACAAACCGTGTCTGGCACTTGATATCATTAACAACACAGGTAAGGAGCTTTTTATGTACCAGCAGCCTGCAAGCGTGGGCGGCTGGATGGAGAAACCGGACTGTCTGACGGTCAGCGAGGACGGATATTTAAATCTGGACGGGACATTCACAATTCCTGCCGGAAATGATACAAACAAGTACTTTATATTCGTCGGCAATTCTCTGCTGGAGAAGTACGGCTTCACCGAAATTCCCGATATTGAACTGGGCTTTGAGATATTTGCCGGTGAATCGGAAGAGCCCTTTATGACCGAGCTTGTCGATGTTGTGAATCCCGATTACTCAGGTGGCATTCCCGAAACAGACGAATCCGGCGATGTGGTGTATGACAAGGACGATGTGAAGATCATAATGCAGGGCGAGACCTACGACCTGGACCGCTTCGGACCAATTATAAACCTTTATGCATCAAACAGTACAGACAAGACAGTGTTCATACGCATACCCGAGACTATCCTTGACGGAACGGAATTTGAAACCTTAGATGATATGGTGATAGCTCCCGGCAAGCGCAAGAGCCTGGAAGTGATGTTCTACAGTATCGAAGATGCCGAGATGACATCCGGGATTTCCATGAAAGACTCGGAGCCTGCTTCCGAGATCACTATGAGGTTCGATATATATGAGTATGATCAGCGCAGCGACAATGTCCTGATCGATTCATCGGAGCCTGTGACCGTTACATACGACGCAAGTACTGTCGAGAAGACCCACATTTTCTCGGAAAACTTATGGGAAGAAAAGCAGCTCTCTGAGGAAGAACTTGCCGAGCGTAAAGGCTGGTGGACGCATGAGGGTGAATTTACCGACAATGACAGTTTAACCGTCGCGGTGGACTTTTTGCCGTTAGGAGTTTATACATGGCACGTTTCCGGCTCTTTTGGAGAGGATTTCTATTGGAGCGGAAATGTTCGGATTACTGACGACGGGCTGTACGGCACAATGCAGACTGTAACTTACAATGCTGACGAAAGTTATACACACGGCAAACCTGTGAAAGTAAAGCTTACTGAAGACGGGGACAGCGGCATACTTCTTACTTATGGCACAGGCGAGGAATATCATCTTGTCCCCGCAGCCGAGTGACAAGGGTGAACGGAAATGAACAAAAGAATACAGATATTGCTTCTCGGTGTGCTTATAATAATTCTCCCGATAGGTGTCATGGTATATGGGAGTATCAGCACCGGCAGTTTTGAAAAAACGACCGCAAAGGTCGCTGCTGTTGAATATGACCCAACATATTCTTCCACTGATGAAGATAATTCCGACAAATACCGTGTCACACTGTCTTACAGCGTGGACGGCACGGCATACGCCACCGAGATACACGCACATCAGAGCGATTTCTCGGTAGGTCAAGAGGTTCAGATAAAGTATGACCCCGCCGATCCCAACAGTACATCTATAGGCGAAATGAGCCTTCCGCTTATGATAGCGGTAGGTGCCGGAGCTTTAATAATCGGAGCGATAGTCATTATTAAGGGACTTCGTATGTAATACTGAATTCAAAAAGCAGTCAAGAAAAAAGCTGAAAATGAAATATTTTTATATACGGGAGGCAGCAATGAGTAAGAAAGACATAATTGCGGGAATATCGGTGGTGCTTGCAACGGTTATTATAGTTGCTGCGGGTATCACACTGTACAAGGCTCCCGAAGATAATAAAGCAAGCACACAAACGCTCGGATACTGGACGGAAGGCTCGCAAACGGCGCAGTCTATCGTTGACTTTGTGTCGGCTGTTACCGACAAAAGCTCCGACAGCTATATACCTCCCGAAAAGAGGATAGCTGTGTTCGATCTTGACGGAACTCTTATGTGCGAGACCTATCCGAGATGCTTTGAGTATATGGTGTTTGCGGACTATGTGCTGAACAACGATAACTATAATCCGACTGACGAAATAAAGGCGGCCGCGCAGGAGATACTTGATACGGCATGGGAGGAAAAGCCTTCCGGAATAAGCACGCGCCAGGCGGCAGCCGGTGCTCTCGCGTACAGCGGTCTTACCGTTGAGGAGCTTCAGGCGTATGTGGAGAATTTCAAATCGTCCGAGGCAGAGGGATTTTCAAACCTTACAAGGGGCGAAGCATGGTATAAGCCTATGCTTGAGGTTGTGGATTATCTGACTGAGAATGATTTCACCATATATATCGTTACCGCTACCGAGAGGAATATCGTAAGAGCAATAATATCCGGTGTCCTCGATATACCGCCGTCCAATGTAATAGGTACAGAGTACGGCTATATGGCTACGGGACAGGGTGATGCAGCCGACGGCGACTACACCTATACTTCCTCGGACAAGGTAGTTTTTGACGGGACCTACTATGGCGAGAACGCAAAAATGTGCAAGGTGGACGCGATAGTACGCGAGATAGGACAGCAGCCCGTTCTTGCCTTCGGCAACAGCTCGGGAGATCAGGCTATGCTTGAATATACCATAACGGGAAACAAATACAGGAGCGGTGCGTACATGGTAGTCGCGGACGATGAAAAGCGCGAATTCGGCAGCGAGGAAAAGGGTGCGGCGACTAAGCAGACCTGCGCTGAACACGGCTGGACAGTGATCTCGATGAGAGACGATTTTGCGACTATTTACGGTGACAATGTAAAACGAACACACTGAATGCTGTTGTGCTACATCATAGTATTTTTTATCACATCAAGGGAGTCGGGAATTTGAATAAAAAATTGAAAGCAGGCATTGCCGCCGCGCTTGTATCCTTACTTGTCCTCACCTCACCAGGGTGCAGCCCCAAAAAATATAACGGCGCGAAGACTGTCGGCATCGCTATGCCCGCAAAGTCTCTCGAACGCTGGAACCGTGACGGCGAATATCTTAAACAGAAGTTTGAGGCAGCAGGCTATAATGTGGAGCTGCGTTTTTCGGACAACAGTACCGATCAGCAGGTGAACGATATTCAGGTGCTGATCGCGGACGATGTTGACCTGCTTATAATCGCGGCTATCGACGGAAGTACACTGTTCAGGACTCTTGAGGACGCGGAGATAAAGAATATCCCGGTCATTGCCTATGACCGTCTTATAATGAATACCGACTCCGTTGCGTGCTATATTTCGTTCGACAACTACTCGGTGGGAAAAATGCAGGCGCAGTTCATCGTTGACGAGCTTGGGCTTGACGACAGCGAGGAAACATACAATATCGAGCTTGTTTCGGGTGACTCCGCCGACAACAACGCGGTGTTCTTCTATAACGGCGCTGTTGACCTGCTGGCTCCGTATATCGACAGCGGCAGGCTGAAAATACCCTCGGGAAAGCGGGAGTTCCTGCAAACCTCCACACCGGGCTGGTCAATAGATCTCGCGTTCGAGAATATGCAGAATACGCTTGCGTCATACTATTCGGACGGTACGATACTCGACGCTGTGCTTTCGGCTTATGACGGTCTTTCTATCGGTGCGCTGCAGGCGATACAGTCAGACTACACGGGCGGGAATATGCCTGTAATTACCGGACAGGACGGAGATATCGCCGCTCTCCGGAATATCGTTGACGGAACGCAGACTATGACGATATACAAGAATGTCAACAATGAAGCCAATGTCACGGTCGAGGTCGCGAAGGCGATCCTTGACGGAAAACCGATAGACGGCACGCTTGTATCGTCGCTGTCGGCGGAGTGTGTATTTGACACGGAGAGCTATGACAACGGCAAGAAATATGTTCCCTCGTACCTTCTCACACCGGAGGTAATAACGATCGAAAACCTCGGCAGCCTTGTGGATACCGGTCTGTATAAATGGGACAGCGAACATAAATATCTTACTGCCGATTAAAGGAGGGATATGCTTGTCGGAATACATACTTGAAATGAAGAACATCGTGAAGGAATTTCCAGGTGTCAAGGCGCTCGACAATGTTGATCTCAGGGTAAAACGCGGCGAGATACACGCGCTTGTGGGTGAGAACGGCGCGGGAAAATCCACGCTGATGAACATTCTCAGCGGCACTTATCCCTTCGGAAGCTATACCGGCGATATAATATATGACGGCGAGATATGTAAATTCAAAAAACTGCGTGACAGCGAGGAAAAGGGCATCGTTATCATACATCAGGAGCTTGCCCTTATACCGGAGCTGTCTATCGGGGAGAATATGTTCCTCGGCAATGAGCGGAACGGAAAAATCGGCATTGACTGGGACAAAACATACCACGAAGCAGCGGAACACTTGAAACAAGTAGGCTTGAATGATGACCCGCGAACTCTGATAAAGGACATCGGCACAGGCAAGCAGCAGCTTGTCGAGATAGCGAAGGCGCTCAGCAAAAACGCGAAGCTGCTGATACTCGACGAGCCTACCTCATCACTGAATGAAAAGGACTCCAAAATGCTGCTCGATCTGCTGATAAGCTTTAAAAAGAAAGGCATGACCTGTATTATCATCTCTCACAAGCTGAATGAGATATCCTACTGCGCGGACAATATGACGGTCATACGTGACGGCAAAACTGTGGAGACTATCCCGAACGAAAACCACGATATTGACGAGGACAGGATAATCCGCAGAATGGTGGGCAGAGAGCTCAGCGACCGCTACCCGCCGCGTGAACGGAAGATTGGTGATATAGGTTTGGAGGTAACGAACTGGACGGTATATCACCCTATCTACAGTGAAAAGAAGGTCGTTGACAATGTCTCGTTCAATGTTCGCAAGGGCGAGATAGTCGGGTTTTCGGGACTCCAGGGCGCGGGACGAACCGAGCTTGCAATGTCGGTATTCGGTCATTCCTACGGCACGAGGATAAGCGGCGAGGTGAAGATCGGCGGCAAGCCTGTGAAGCTGAACTCCGAACGCGCCGCGATAGAAGCGGGGCTTGCGTATGTTACCGAGGATCGCAAGATAAACGGGCTTATCCTTTCTGACAGCATAGCGAAGAATACAACAATGGCAAGGCTTGAAAAGGTATGCAGGAAAGGCATAATCAATACCGACGAGGAAAACGCCGTCGCGGAGGATTATAAGGAAAAGCTGCACACCAAAGCTCCCTCGGTAAAGCAGAATGTCGGCAACCTTTCCGGCGGCAATCAGCAGAAGGTGCTGCTGGCGAAGTGGATGTTCGCGGATCCGGAGGTACTGATACTCGACGAGCCTACACGCGGGATAGACGTGGGCGCGAAATACGAGATATACTGCATAATGAACGACCTTGCGGAGCAGGGAAAGTCCATTGTGATGATCTCGTCTGAAATGCCGGAGCTTCTCGGTATGTGCGACAGGATATATGTAATGAACGAGGGCAGGATAGCCGCCGAAATGTCCGCTTCGGAAGCCACACAGGAAAAGATAATGGCGGCGATCCTGAGATCGGACAAGTGAGAGAGGAAACATATGGATACAAAGGCTTTTATGAAAAAATACACCATGGTCATAGCGCTGGTCGTGGTATTTGTGCTGTTTGCGATACTTACGGGCGGCAGACTGCTCGCTGCGCAGAATCTGTCAAACCTGCTTTTACAGAACTCTTATGTGCTGATAATGGCTTGCGGTATGCTGCTGTGCATACTGACCGGCGGTAACGTCGATCTGTCTGTCGGCTCGACGGTGTGCCTTGTGGGCGCGGTGGCGGCACAGCTTCTTGCGGGAGGGCTCCCGGCGCTTGTCGTTATCCCGCTCTGTCTTATCATCTCAATGCTCATCGGTATATGGCAGGGCTTCTGGATAGGATATATCCACATACCGCCGTTCATCTGTACGCTTGCGGGAATGTTCCTGTTCCGTGGTCTTGGGCGTGCTATACTCGGCTCAAAGACCGTAACTATCAACGATGACACATTCCTGAATATCTTTGCTTCGTATATAAATTTCCCCGGACTTGACGACGGAGATGTGAAATGGTCGGCATTCATTCTCGGCTGTATCGTGGCGCTGGTCGTTATCATGAACAAGTTTATCGCCCGTTTCAACAAGCGGAAGAAGGGATATAAGCAGGATCCGATAGTCTCCGATGCCGCAAAGACTGCTGTGATAGTTCTTATGATACTCGCCTATACATGGCAGCTCGCACATTTCCGCGGAATTTCCGTTATGGCGCTGTGGGTCGTTGCGGTAGTTGTAGTTTATGCCTTCCTCACCTCTAAGGTGGCAATGGGACGATATTTCTACGCTGTCGGCGGCAATGAGAAGGCTGCGAAGCTTTCGGGTATTGATACAAAGAAGGTCTATTTCAGAGCCTACACCTCAATGTCGCTGCTGGCGGGTCTTTCGGGACTTATCGTTGCGGCGCGCATAGGCTCGGTCAACGGCGATACGGGAAGCTCCTTTGAAATGGACGCTATCGGAGCCTGCTTCATAGGAGGAGCCTCCGCATACGGCGGGAGCGGAAATATTGCCGGTGTTGTGGTCGGCGCGATCTTGCTCGGCGTTATCAATCAGGGTATGTCGATAATAGGTCTTGACAATAACTTCCAGTACATAGTCAAGGGTGCTGTGCTGCTTGTTGCGGTTATATTCGATGTGGTATCTAACCGTAAAACAGGCAAGGCAGGTTAAGACGATACATTAAATACAAATTCAACAATATAATTACGGAGTTATTAGTATGAAAACCGCTACCGAAAACAACATTCTTACGATCTTTCTCGCAGGCAGGATAGACACCAACAACGCTGCACAGACCGAAAGCAAGATTTTCGCCGCAGTCGATAATGCAAATGGCGCGGACATAATTATCGACGCGGAAAAGCTCGAATACATATCAAGCGCGGGGCTTCGTGTGCTTATGAAGCTGCGCAAGAGCATTGACAAGCCGCTGCCTGTCATCAATGTATCGCGTGATGTTTACGACATATTCGAGACTACGGGATTTACGGAGCTGCTTGATGTAAAAAGAGCATTGCGAGAGATATCTGTTGACGGATGTGAATTCATAGGTGCCGGAGCATACGGAAAGGTCTATCGCATTGACCCCGAAACGATTGCTAAAATATACCGTCTGGAGGTATCGCTTGCGTTCGTTGAGCGCGAAAGAAATGTATCGCAGAAAGCATTTCTGCTCGGAGTACCTACTGCGATAAGCTATGATGTCGTGAAGTGCGATGACAGCTATGGCGTGGTGTATGAGCTTGTTGACGCGCAGACAGTGGGGAATGCGATAAAGAATGACCGTGAGCGTGTTTCGGAGCTTGCAGGTCGCTGTGCGGGACTGCTCAAAAAGCTGCACAGCATCGAGGTACCGGCTGATTCGGAGCTACCGAGCCGCAAGCAAAATCTGTTTGATTGGTTGAATAGTATCTCCGAGTTCCTCACATCGGAAGAGAACGAAAAAATAAGAACATTTATTGCAGATATCCCAGATCGCAGGGGTTTCCTGCACGGAGATTTTCACGCAAAGAACATAATGCTCCAGAATAATGAATTTGTGCTGATAGACATAGGCGATGCGGCATACGGACACCCGATCTTCGATATAGCGACACAGATACTTGCGTATGTTCTCTTTCCTTCAAATACGACTCGCACAAGAGAGCAGATCGAGGGATATCTGGGCTTTAATGCGGACGATGTCGGCAAATACTGGGCTGCGTTCTGCTGCACTTATTTCGGTATAACTCCAGAAAAGATAGGCGAGATAACACAGAAATATCTTGCCTACGGTATGCTGTTGATGGCTTTCCACAGTGTTTTGGTGACCGGGTCGGATAAAGATGCGCTCAAGCCTCGTGTTGACGCAATTGTCAGGGGTAAGCTGATCCCTGCAATAGATACAGCTCAGCCATTGGATTTTTGAGAGGTAAGAAATATGTTAAAGCAAGCAATTGATCTTAACGGCGTGGGAAATGCTCGCGAGCTCGGCGGCTATGCTGTCGGAGATAAATACATAAAGAAAGGCGTTCTGCTGCGGACTGCGGTACTGAGCAGTGTGGCTCCCGAGGCGATCGACAAATTGCAAAGCGAATACCGTTTGCAGACTGTCATAGACTTTCGCATGACGGGTGAATGTCAGTCAATCCCGGACCCTGGAATTTCCGGTGTGCGGAATATCCACCTGCCCGTTATCGAAATGGATGATTACCCCGTGCAAGATCCTGAATTGACTGCAAAATTTGCGAACGGCGGCGATAGAATGGAGATGTTCGAGCTGTCGTATAAAGCGGGAATGCTGGGCTCCGACATCTATGTAAATTTTCTTCTCGGAGAAAGGGGCAAGAAAGCATACCGCGAGTTCTTCCGTATCCTGCTTGAACACGACCCCGAAAAGGGCGCGGTTCTCTGGCACTGCACAGACGGCAAGGACAGAACGGGCTGCGCGGCAATGCTGCTGATGTCCGCGCTCGGTGCAAGACGTGAAACTATCATCGCGGACTATATGCTTACGAACGAATATAACGCCGCGCAGATCGAAGCGGTGCGGCAGAAAACGGCGGCGTACCCGATGCCGCCCGAAAAGCGTGAAGCTCTGCTGTTTATGTGCGGAGCGGTGGTCGAGAGCTATATGACAAAAGCGATAGGCTCGCTGAACGAAAAATACGGGAGCATCGAGGGTTATCTGAACGAGGAATTGAGCATAGGTAAATCGGAAGTGACAATGCTTCGGAAAAAATATCTGTGCTGAATCATAAGACCAATCTACAGGAGGAAACCGCTATGAAAACAACTAATGAAAACAACACACTTACTGTCTTCCTCGAAGGCAGGATCGACACCAACAACGCAGCACAGACCGAGAGTGAGATTTTCGCTGCAGTCGAGGGCAAGACCGAGGACATCGTTATCGACGCTGAAAAGCTCGAATACATATCAAGTGCCGGACTTCGCGTACTGATGAAGCTGCGTAAGAGCATCGACAGGGAACTGCCGGTAATCAATGTGTCCCGTGATGTGTATGACATTTTTGAAACTACAGGATTTACGGAGCTGCTTGATGTGAAAAAAGCATTGCGAAAGGTATCTCTCGCGGGCTGTGAGGTGCTTGGTCAGGGCGGTCACGGCAAGGTTTATCGTCTTGATGAGGAAACGATAATCAAGGTCTATCACGACAACAGCCCGCTTTCGCTCATCGAAAAAGAGCGCGAGTACGCAAAGAACGCGTTTGTACACGGTGTTCCGTCTGCTATCGCTTATGACATTGTCGAGACCGAAGAGGGCTACGGACTTGTGTTTGAAATGGCGGGCGCTGTAACTGTCAGCAAATTTGTAATGGAACATCCCGAAAGGCTTCAGGAATATGCGGTAAAGTTCGGAGCTTTGCTGAAAACGCTTAATTCTACTGAAGCAGACCCGAAACTCTACGGCGACATCAAGCAGATCTATCTTGACAGAGCGGAAAAAGCAAGTAAGTATTTCACTGACGAGGAAAATGAGCAGCTCGTGAAAATGATAAACTCTGTCCCGGACGGCAGCGGAATGATACACGGCGACTATCACCCCAACAATGTTATGGTGCAGTCCGACGGTGAGCTTGTGCTTATAGATATGGCTGATATAAGCCGCGGTAATGCTCTCTTTGACATCGGCGGCACATTCCTCACAATGTATCTTGCAGGTATAAATGACCCAAATGTAACGAAGTGGGTGATAGGTCTTGATTACGAGCTGTCAAAACAGATGTGGGGAATAGCCCTGTCCACATACTATGGCACGACAGACAAGCAGAAGCTGGAGCTTATGGGTCAGAGGTGCGGAGCGTTCGCGCTTATGCGTATGGCAACAACACTCGGCATAGATTCAAATAATGTTTCGGGAAGATCGGAAGCTATGGTAGCCTTGCTCCGCGAGAGACTTTTCCCGAACACCGACAATTTCTGCAAGCTGTTTGCAATGCCGGTGTGATATGAGACAGAAAACATATTATGATGAACATTATTGAGGAAGCGATAATCTACGCCACGGTCATGCATCAGGGCAAGACCCGGAAATTCGGCGGCATACCCTACATACTGCACCCTATGGAGGTCGCACAGATACTCTCCACTATGACCGACGATATGGAGATCATCGCAGCAGGCATATTACATGATATAGTTGAGGATACGGACGGAACTCTTGCGGAGATCGAGAATCGTTTCGGGAAAAGAGTTGCGTATCTTGTATCATCGGAGTCGGAGAATGAATATCCCGACGAGGACAAATCTGCGACTTGGAAACGCCGCAAGGAAGAATCCCTGCTCGTTTTGAAAAACAGCACAGATATCGGCGTTAAAATGCTGTGGCTTGCTGATAAGCTGGCAAATATGCGCTCTCTTGCGGGCATCTACTCCGAGAAGGGCGAAGCGATGTGGCAGGAGCTGCACCAGAGCGACCCCGCAATGCAGTGCTGGTATTATCAGACTATTGCCGAAACGGTGGAACTGTCGCTCAACAAGACCGGCGCGTTCAAGGAGCTTATCAAGCATATCAATTTTATATGGCCGGGAACATTCGATTCCGACAAGGCGAGATACAGGAAATACCGAGAGGTCTCCGTTGACGGCTGCAAGCTGCTCGGGCGCGGCGCAAAGGGCGAGGTCTATCGCTACGATGACGAGCTTGTTATCAAGGTGTATAATCAGAACAACACCTACCGTGATGTGGAGCGCGAGATTGCTTCTGCACGACGGGCATTTGTACTCGGCATACCTACGGCTATCTCGTTCGGTATTGTGTCTGTGGGTGACCGCTACGGCTCGATGTATGAGCTTATGGACTCGGAAACCGTATCACAGTGCATAGCAAGAGCACCCGGACAGGTCGGAGCTTATGCGGAGATAATGGCGGAGCTTGCCCGCACGATACACGGGATAACTGCGGGGGAAAATGACAGCTTTCCAGATGTTAATGAGCGGCTGTTATCTTATGTAAACGGCGGAATTGCATATGAAGATGAAACGCTTGCCGAAAAATGCAGAGCGCTGATAAACGCACTTCCGGCTACGGATAACCTCGTTCACGGCGACTTCCACACGGGAAATGTTTTTTTGCAGAACGGCGAACCGCTGCTGATAGATATGGACAGATTGTCGCGTGGACAGCCTATAGCGGAGATCAGCGACCTGTATTATTTCTATGTCATGCTCGGTGAAGACGACCCATCGGTAGTCGAGAAATTTATGGGATTTTCATATCAGACTTCATTGCAGTTTTTCGACAGCTTTTTGAAGAAATATCTGAACACGGACGATGAAAACAAGATTAAGGAAGTTACCGAAAAAGCCTCGTTTATCGGCAATATACGGTTGATAAACAAGCTGCACAAGCACGGTACGCCGGCGGATAATGAAAGAATAATTATCGAACGCTGTATGAAAAATATTGCCGGGCTTTCGGAAAAGTTCGATACGCTTACATTTTAGGCTACAGCCGCAGAAAAGCTGCGGATAATGCAAATATATTTATTTCAGGAGGAAAACCCTATGAAGATCACAACCTTTAACCCCCTTATCGTCACAAAGGACGCGGAGAATGTAATCAAGCTGTTTGAGGCTCTCGGCTTTGAGAAGCGCCACAGTCTTGACGCGAACACCGGCACGGAAGACTTCACAAACGTTCGCATGAAGAACGCGGACGGCTTCTATGTGGACATCTCGAATGTACCCGTTCCGCAGGATATGACGCTTATTCGTATGAATGTGGACGATTTCGACGAGGCGTACAAGTTCCTGGCCGACAAGGGCTTCACAAATCCCAGAGGCGGGGAGACCGTCGATACAAAGACCAACAAGTCCTGTATGATGAAGTCGCCCTCCGGCTTCGCGTTCGACCTCTGCCAGCACATCAAGGATAACGATTGATTCGGAGGAACTGATATGAAGATCACAACCTTTAATCCGCAGATCATCACGAAAGATATGGAGCCTGTAATCAAGCTTTTTGAGGAGCTGGGCTTCGAAAAAGCACATAAAAAAGAAGGTGTAGGCGAATACGATGTCACCGGAATACAGATGCGCGATCCGAACGGATTCAAGCTCGATATTTCACAGGCAGATTTCCTTCCTGTTGACAGCGTTGTATCTATCAGAATGAATGTAGATGATTTCGATGAGGCATACAATATGCTTATCGAGAGAGGCTTCAAAAACTTCTACGGCGACAAGACAGCGGATACACCGTCCTCAAAGTCGGCAGTTATGATCTCGCCGTCCGGTTTTACTATCAATCTTGTTAAGCATATCAAGAATTGACCGAAAACAAAAACAAGTCCTGACGGACATTATCTGTTCGTCAGGACTTGAAAATATTATCATTCGGGAAGAATAAAATCGTTTATCTCGAAATGCTCCGGCGGTTCGGATATGCATTCTATCCCGTTTTCCGCAAGGATCGCGGCGAAGCGGTCGGTATATCTTCTGTCATCGTTTCGCTGCATTATATTGATACAGAAGTTCTCACCCGCTGTGAAAATTTCTATCGAAATACCGCCGCTGAGTCTCATATCAAGGATAGGAATGAAATCCGAAATATACCTGTCAAGCCCGCTGAACGGAACACGACCGGTGTAGCTTACCTCAAAGGTGTTCCTGCCTATCCCGTTCAGCAGAAATCTCTTCATATACTCATGCTTTTCGGTAAGAGTAAGCTCCTTTATCTTCTTCTCGTTCTCAATATGTTCGTTCACAGAAAGCACATCATTATCATCGTCCGCTCGAACAATGATAGTTCCGCGAGCCATTGTGTTTAGCAGCTCGATGTCCCTGTTTTTCATTCTGCTTGTGTAGGGGATAGGAACGATATTTACATGGCACAGGTGGCTGCGCGGCTTGCCGAGAGCCTTTCTGTACTGATGCTGCATACCGCAGACTATCGGCAGCTCACATTCGGGGTGAATGTCGGATATCGCGCGGTACATCACGGAAGCTATAAAAGTTGCGGGGCTGCCGTCAACGCTTGACGCGAACTTCATCATATCCTTCTGCTTTACCTTAATACGGAATGAAGTCCATTTGTCTCTGCTTGTGTATCCTTCCGGCTGGTCGCCGAGTTTAAACACTTCTATCGGGCAATAGCGCATACCCAGAGGAGTCGTTTCGATCGGTTCATCGGGGAACGGATAGTCGTCCGCTTCATCGGACGGGATATCACTGCCGGGAAGGTTTATTCCCGCAGTATCAAACTCCTCGTCCGGGTGCAGGATATGCAGATAGCAATACAGCAGGGTTTTGATAAACGGGAAAATACCGTTCCCGTCGGTTATAAAGTGTGATGAATCCACACTTATACGATTTTGGGCATAAGTCAGCGCGAGCAGATGACCTGCGCTCTCGCTGCCACCGAGCGGAATTGCTTTGCCGCACGATGTTATCGGCAGAGGAGCGTCATTATGTATCATCACATATTCCTCGCCGCGCCGCACCAGCTTTACCGAAAAATAAGGATAGCGGGTTATGGCAAGGTCGGCGGCTTCTCTGAGCGCATCGGCGTTTACAGGCTTCGTCATTTCAAAAATCGTCCTGATAGTGTTGTGCAGGTCTTTCCCTGCCGCGTATATCAGATTGTTTACTCTATATTCCATAGCTTTTTCCTCACTTTAAATACAAATCAATTCAGATTATAACACATTTTCTCAAAACAGTCAACAATAAATGATAACCGGTTGTTTTTTAACAGAAGATGTGATAAAATATACATTTGTTGATAGTAACAATTGAGCATGAAATAGAAAGGTGAAGAACAATATGACAACATTGATTATCGGACTGGTTATACTTATAGGCGGAGGTTTGCTTTATGGCAGGCTCTGCGAAAAAGTGTTCGCACCCGATGACAGAAAAACTCCCGCATACAAAAACGAGGATGGTGTGGACTATGTCCCGATGAAGAGGTGGAGAAACTGCCTCGTGAACCTGCTCAATATCGCAGGTACCGGACCCATTCTCGGACCGATACAGGGCATACTTTTCGGGCCGATAGCGTTCATCACTATCCCGATAGGCTGCGTCATCGGCGGCGCTGTCCACGACTATTTCAACGGCATGATCTGCACCCGTGAGGGCGGCATACAAATGCCCGAAATGATAAAGCACCACCACAACAAAGGCGTGTTCTGGTTCTTCACAGGGTTTGTGTGTCTGACTCTATTCCTGTGCGGAGTCGTGTTCATCTACACACCCGGAGATATTGCTGCGACCCAGCTTTTCGGTTTCGGCGGCACGGCGGGAGAAGCGTCCACATGGATAATTTACGGCGTGATATTTGCGTATTATCTGATTGCGACCGTCCTTCCGATAGACAAGATCATCGGTAAGATATATCCGATACTCGGCGGTGTGCTCATATTTTCCGCCCTCGGTATATTTGTTATGCTGTTCGTGGGTGGTTATCAGCTTGCGGAGGTATTCGGCGACTGGACGCTCGGCGGATTTGATTTCGGCGCATATTTCAGCAGTCAGAACTTTATTCCGACATTTTTCGTGACCGTAGCCTGCGGTATAATGTCAGGCTTTCACGGTTCGCAGACCGCTCTCGTTTCCCGTACTCTCGAAAGCGAGAAACACGGCAGAATGGCGTTCTATGATATGATGATAGCAGAAGGGTTTATCGCGATGATCTGGGCTGCGGGAACAATGGCGGTCATCGGTATCGGTGCCGAGAACGCGGGTATCACGATGCAGCTCACGGACGCGGGCTGGGGATATTTTCAGAGCGTGAACGGCGCGTTACAGCAGATATCCCCGACGAGCGTAGTCGGCGTTATATGCAGGAATATGCTCGGTGATATCGGCGGTATAATTGCAATAATCGGCGTTATCGTATTCCCGATAACATCGGGCGATACGGCTTTGCGCTCGCTTCGTCTGATGATCTCCGAGACATTCAACATCAAGCAGAAGTCCATAGCCAGCCGTATGCTGCTTGCAGTACCGATATTTGCTCTCGCTCTCGTTGTGCTGATATGGGCGAAGAACGATGCCAACGGCTTCAACACGATATGGAGATACTTCGGCTGGGCAAACCAGACCCTGACTATATTCGCGACATCTTCGACAATGATCTGGCTTATGCGTCACGGCAAAGCAAAGTACCTGTGGCTTCCTGCGATACCGCTCGCTTTCTACTCTTTCATCACCTCTTCGTATTTACTCAGCGCACCGATAGGCTTATCGCTTGATATGACGATAGCGTTTATAATCGGCGGAGTATTCACGGCAATTGTGTTCGCATATTCTCTGTATAGGGGAAGAAAGAGAGTTTCAGTTTGAAAAAACACACAAAGAAAGTTGATATTATCATTATCGCGGTCATTATATTGCTGATCGCGGGTGGGATATTGCTTGCTGTACTACAGAAACAGGAACAGCAGGAAGACAGTGGTATTTCGGCGACAAAGGAAGTCACAGTGTCGGACTACAACGGAAAGCGCATCGGTGTACTTACCGGAACAAATTATGACGCGGTCACACAGGAATACTTTCCGGACAGCGAATGTCTTTATTATTCGGGATATTCCGATCTGAACGCGGCTCTGCTTGCCGGGAAGATAGACGGATTTCTCGGTGATGAACCGGCACTTAAAAACATTCATCACGAGCAGCCGGAGATAGATTACATAAAGGATAAGATCACGGATAATCAATACTCTTTTGCTTTCCGCAAAAACGATGAAGCGGAAGCAAGGCTCTGCGCCCAGATGAATGAGTTCCTTGCGAAGCTGCGTAATGACGGCACTCTTGATGAAATGGAGCTGATATGGTACGGCAATGACGAGAGCAAAAAGACCGTGGATATGTCAGGTCTTGACGGCAAAAACGGTACAATACACGTTATAACCACCTCTACCGATGCTCCGTTTTCGTATATCAAGGACGGAAAGAATGTGGGTTATGATATTGATGTGGTGGTACGGTTCTGCCGCGAATACGGGTATGCGCTTGATCTTGGAGACGCTGATTTTTCGGCGAGAATACCGGCTATCGAATCCGGTAAGTATGATTTCACCACGGCGATGAATGTTACCGAGGAGCGCAAGGAACAAGTCATGTTCTCAGACAAGGTAAGCGGCGGCGGTATTGCGCTTGCGGTAAGAGCATCCGATCTTTCATACAAAAATGAAGTGAGTCTCTCTGATTTCAACGGAAAGAGAGCGGGTATTGTTACCGGAACTTTTCATGATACTGTCATACACAAAGTATTTCCCGATTCCGCAATATCGGAATACAACACTATTTCAGATCTTATCACGGCTCTGACATCGGGTAAGATAGACTACTTCCTGAATATTACAGATGGAGCGCAGGCTATCGTAAAAGAAAGACCGGAGCTTACTTACATAGACATACCTGTCGATAGTTTTTACATGGGTGCGCTGTTCCCGAAAGCAGAGACGAGCGATAAGCTGAGGTCGGAATTTGATGAGTTCATAACAAGACTGAAAAGTGACGGTACACTTGATGAAATAATCGAGTATTGGAAAAGCGATGAGTTCTCCGGAAAGAATGTTGATATAAGCGGACTTGACTCTATAAACGGAACGATAAACTTTGCCAACAACACTATAAATCCGCCTATGTCGTTTATTTCGGGCGGTGGTTTTGCAGGCGTAGAACCTGATATCATGGTGAGGTTCTGCAAGGAATACGGGTACGGTCTGAACTTTATTGATGTTGATGTTGGCGGCATTTTACCCGGTATTGCAACGGGAATGTACGATATGGCTATGAGCAATATGGTCATTACCGAGGAGCGCAAGGAGAGCGCAAACTTCTCTGTGCCGTATAATTCGGGCGAGCTTGTGCTGATAACGCTGAAAGAAACGGCAGGCTCGTCCGGCAGGATCGTTCCTGCCGTAACGCTCGATGAACTTAACAGTCCTGAACGCTCGGTAGGTGTCTGGACGGGATCCTCGGGAATGCTGGCAGTTGAGAAATATCTGCCAAACGCGAAGGAGCTTATGTTTGAGAGTCCTGCTACTGCTTTTGAAGCGCTGCGTACCGGTCAGGCAGATGCATTCGTATTTGAACGGCGGCAGCTTCAGATCGCTGTAGATAACGGCATTTCCGGCGTTATGCTGCTTGATGATAATCTCGGAGAACCTATAGATGTTGCAGTCGGACTGTCAAGGGCGACAAAGATAAGCGGACTTGAAAACAGCATAAACCTATTCATTACCGAAAAGAAAGCGGACGGAACTCTTGATGAAATGTTCACACGCTGGGTGGTCGATAATAATTATACCATGCCCGATATTACTCCCCCGGTTTCTCCGAAATTTACACTTGTCGTCGGAACTACAGGAACAGTTGAGCCGTACAGCTTCTACCAGGGCAACGAGCTTACCGGTTATGATATCGAAATGGCAAGAAGATTTGCCGCATGGCTGGGCGCGGATATAGAATTCAAAGTTATAGATTATTCCGGTATCATCGCAGCAGCACAGTCCGGCAGCATAGACTGCATTTTCGCCAATCTTAATGTTACAGACGAGCGAAAGGAGGCTATTGATTTTTCCGACCCGATATACTCTATAGAAAACGGAATAATGGTTGCCGCTGTTTCCGTTCAGAATACAGAATCGGAACAGTCGTGGCTTGACGGTATAGTTTCAAGCTTTGAAAAGAACTTTATCCGTGAGGATCGTTGGAAGCTGATACTTGACGGTATCGGAACTACCTGCCTTATAACCGTATTTTCGGCAATATTCGGCTCGGTGCTTGCATTCCTTGTATGTATGTTCAGACGCACGGGCAGCAAGCTGGCGAACGCAATCTCAAACATATATGTCAAGCTCCTGCAAGGCACGCCGATAGTTGTTCTGCTGATGATACTCTACTATGTTGTTCTCGGTAAGTCGGGACTTGAAGCGGTATGGGTAGCTGTGATCGGCTTTACGCTGAATTTCGGCGCGTATGTTTCGGAAATAATGCGTTCGGGAATAGAGAGTATAGACGGCGGACAGCGTGAAGCGGCACTCGCCCTCGGATATAACGAAAATCAAGCATTCTTTAAGTTCATATTCCCACAGGCGGTGGTTCGTTTCCTGCCGGTCTATAACGGTGAGATCGTGTCGCTGCTGAAAAGCACATCAATAGTCGGCTACATAGCGATACAAGACCTTACGAAAATGAGCGATATTATCCGCAGCCGTACTTACGAGGCTTTCTTCCCGCTGATAGCAACAGCGATAATCTACTTCATTCTCGCTTGGATAATCTCGCTGATATTGAAGCTGGTACTCAAGGGCTTTGACAAAAGGCACACCGCAAAGGCGCGTTAAAATGTGCAGACCGGAAACCATGTTATAAGAACCTCACGCCGTTACCAAAATCAAAGATTTTGACGGCTGAGAGAACCTTGAAATATATCTTCACCGCTTTCGCGGTGCCGGGCTGCCGCCCGGATCGGCTTTGCCACCGATAAGATATATTATAACGACAGAAAGGAATTTCACACAATGACGACCGAATTACAATCCAATGTACTCTCCGCAGGCACCATAAAAAAGGTCATGCCCGCTTGTATGGCCTATGCGCTGGTACAATCGCTGACTTTTATGGTCGATACGATGATCGCGGGTCACTTTATGGGCGCGGACGCAGTCGCGGCAGTTGCGCTTGGCATTCCGATGATCGGGCTGATGCTTTCCTTCACCGGAACAATACTGCACGGCGGCTTTCACAAAATGCTGCACTGCATGGGCAAGAGCGATATGGAAGGTTATCGGAGGATATATTCACTCGCGCTCACGCTTACTGTTATCGTTGACCTTATATTCATCGCAATATGTCTTTTCTGCACTGACGGACTTGTCAATATCTGCGGCGGTTCAAAGGCTACTCCTGAAGCTGTTGAATATGCGAAGCTGTATATCAGAACCGATTGTCCCGTTGTGCTTTTCTTCTGCATGGGAACACTGTTCCAGCTTGTAGTAACGACCTTCGGATATCAGACGGAACGAATGATATGCAGCGTTGTGAATGTGGGCGTTAATGCCATAGTTTCCGTTATCGCTGTAATGATGCTGCCGGAGGAGTACAAGATAGCGGGACTTGGCATAGGCTCTGCGGCAGGCGCGTTCGCACAGATGATAGTTGCTTTTGTTATGATAAAGTACAGAAAAATATCGGTGAAGTTCAAATTTTATTTTCCGAACAAGGAGAACATAAAAGACTCACTTGATTGCATACGGCGCGGGCTGCCGTCCTCAATAGACAATATGCTGGACTCTGTGAGCGGCTCTGTTGTGAATAACATCGTACTCGGTATTTTTGCGGACGGTACGGGTGTGCTTGCGCTCGTGAGCATAATCAAGACGATAGGTACTGTTGTCCGCACAGTCGGACGCGGTACTCTGTACGCCAGTGAACCGCTTTTTGCGATCCTTTTCGGCGGGCGCGACAAGGAAGGCATCAAAAAGACTTTTACTGCGTCTCTTAAACTCGGACTTATCTATGCTGCTGTGTTAGCCGTCATACTTATTGTTTTGCAGTCTCCGATACTGTCTTTCTACAATATAGGAGATTCGGCGGACGGACGTACAGGTCTGATACTGATAGCGCTGAGCGGCATCGTCTCGGTATTCCCGTTCACATTCAGTTCTGCATACGAATCAACCGACCACCTGTCACTGTCGCTTCTGGTGGCGGCAGTACCGGACAGCGTGCTTTATCCGGTTCTTGTGGCAGTGTTCGGCAGGATATTCGGTATTACCGGTATATGGTTGGCTTATGGCTACAATTTCATAATATTTTTCGTAGTGTACTATCTTGTCCTTGCTATAATAAATAAACGCATTCCCGTTCCGCTTGACAAGCTGCTGGCGCTCGGAAAGATCAGCGACCGCTCCACCGTGCTTGATGTAAGTATTCCTACAGAAGCGGAAAGCGTTACATTTGTTGCGGAAACTCTTCAGAAGTTCTTTGATGAGAACGGAACATCAAAAAAGAATGCCTACATAAGCGCACTTTGTATGGAGGAAATCGCGGCGGATTATCTTACACACAGAAAGTCATCCGGCAAGCCCGGGAAAAAGTCATATATGGATATCAAGGCTTTCTGCGATGACGGCAGGATAGAACTCATACTCCGAAACTATGACGATCCCTACAATCCTTTGGTGTTTGAAAGAGAAGATGAATCTTTCTCAAAGATCGGCGTTACTATGGTGCAGAAGGTAGCCGAGGATATAACATACAGCTATTCGTATCATCTTAATATCGTTTCGGTTACAATCAATTAAGGTGCAGGAAATGATAATCTCACTGATTTTTTACAAATAAAATATGCTATATTTTACCGTTGTAAGGAGAATTGAAAATTTTCAGTAAGCTATCATTGAAAGGAATTAAAGCTATGTATCAGATTCAGAATAATCGGAGCAAACTTGCTGTTTCAGCTTGTTTTATACTTATTACGGCATTTGTTATTACAGGCTGCTCAGGAGCGTCTTCAAAAAATGAAGTTCAAAAAGATACCTCAAATATAACAATGGCGGCTATCATAGAGGCAAATAAATCTCAGAATATACTTTCCAGACATGGAAGTATATTTGTTGAAGACAGCACATCGGACAGCGAAGAAGTTTATTATACATATGTTTCTGCTGATTATATGTATCAAAAGTCAGGAGAATCGAATATCGTTGTAAGTGAAGAAGAGAACTGGGAGTGTGATGAGGATAACGGTGAAAGAACATTTTATTACTATTGGTTTGCAATGGATGAAAATGAAGAGAAAGAAATGCGTTCCGTTCCTTCGGATTACGAATACATTGAAGAAGTATATACAGGCAGGGAAAAAATAGAAAACATTCAGGAAAACTCCGACGGAACCCTTACCATAACAACCTTGCTGGGTACCGATGATGTAAAGGAGTTCTATGACTCGTACCAGATCGAATATCCACAGGGACTTGATACGCTCGAACAGAGATCGGAATATGTGGTTGACGGTAATACACTTGAAATATCATCAGTTTATATGACAGTATTCTATGACGGCAGCGAGGCATCAAATGCCACGCGAAAAATAACATATGATGCGGAACAGCCCGATGAACTGAATACATTGACAGAGCTCATCTATGAATACAAGAATGACAAAACGACTAATGAGAGAACTGCAAAGGTTATCTATGACTATGGAACAGATCGCGAGCAGTCCTATGAGTTTAAGGCTAATCAAAAATACAGAGTGATAGTAAACACACGGGACGGCTATGATTATCTGTACACTGACCCGGAAAAGACCCAGGAATACGATGGCGGAGACGGTGTGAGCGATATTACGATATATGCGTTTACCGAAGAATAAAGTTGATCGTTATCAACACATAACACATAAATTGAGTCACCATTTTAAATTATATATCTGTGGAAAAGGAGACCAACTATGACTGTCATTGAAAAAGACGGAAAAACAACTATCGCCCTTGAGGGCAGGATCGACACCAACAATGCGGCACAGACCGAGAAAGAGATATTCGATGCAGTCGGTGACAAGACCGCGGATATCATCATTGATGCCGAAAAGCTCGACTACATATCAAGTGCCGGACTGCGCGTGTTGATGAAGCTCCGCAAGAGCATCGGCAAACCTCTGCCGGTCATCAATGTTTCACGCGATGTGTACGATATATTCGAGACAACGGGATTTGTAGAGCTGTTCGATGTGAAGAAGGCTCTGCGGAAGGTATCGCTTGCAGGCTGCGAGGTGATAGGTCAGGGCGGTCACGGCAAGGTATATCGACTGGACGAAGAAACAATTATCAAGGTATATCACGACGGCAGCCCGCTGTCGCTTATCGAAAAGGAACGTGAGTACGCAAAGAATGCGTTTGTTCACGGCGTGCCGTCTGCAATAGCTTATGACATTGTAGATACGGAAGAGGGCTATGGAGTAGTATTTGAAATGGCGGGAGCGACTACTGTCGGCAAGTATATCATGGCTTACCCCGACAAACTGCGGGAATATGCCGTAAAATTCGGAACTTTGCTTAAAACTCTCAATTCGACGGAAGCAGACCCGGAACTCTACGGTGATATAAAAGAAATCTACCGCAGCAGATTACTGAAAGCCGGCGAATTTCTTACAGACGCTGAGATCGGTATGCTTATAAAATTATTGGACTCTATCCCTGACGGCAGTGTAATGATACACGGCGATTACCATACCAATAATGTAATGGTGCAGTCTGACGGTGAGCTTGTGCTTATCGACATGGCGGATATAAGCCGTGGGAATCCTCTGTTTGACATTGCAGGCTCATATCTTGTAATGACCAGCGGCGGTGGGAAAGACGATAATATATCTTTGCAGGTGATCGGACTTGACTGCAAGTCAGCTTCACAGGTATGGGACATCACGCTTTCTACTTATTTTGATACGACCGACCCCGGGAAACTCGGACATATCGGCAATATATGCGGAGCATTTTCACTGTTTCGGCTGGCGGCAACACTGGGGATGGGCACTGAACGTACAAAAGCAAAAGCCCCTCTGATAACAACAATGCTTCGTGAGAAGCTTTTCCCGAACACCTACAGTTTCTGCAAGCTGTTTGCAATGCAGCTTTGATATTATAGCACTTAGTATTGGAGAGAATTAAAATGCGAAAGAACACAAAGAAAGTAGATATTATAATAATAGCGGTTATGCTGCTGCTGATAGTCGGAGGAATACTGCTTGCGCTGCTGCCGCAAAAAGAGCAGCAAGCCGAGACTGTAATTTCCGCAGACACCGATGGCGACGGAAGCATTACCTACAAAGACTATATAGGCAAGCGTGTCGGAATTGTTACCGGTTCAAGCTTTGAAGAGCCGACATTTGAGTTCTTGCCGGACAGCGAGTATTTGTACTATGATACTTTAAGCGACCTTATCCTTGCGCTGAAACAGGATAAAATAGACTGCTTTATTTACGATGAACCTATCCTCAGAATGGTGCATATTGAGCAGCCGGAGGTTGGATATTTAAGTGATGTTCTGAAAAAGGACGATTACAGCTTCGCTTTTCCGAAGAATAAAGATAGAACCGATCATATAATGGAGCAATTCGATGAAATGCTGTCCGATCTTTCATCAGACGGAACTCTCGAAAAAATGAAAGACAAGTGGTTTTCGGAAGGCTCGGAAAAGAATAAGGTGGACTTTTCCGGGCTTACGGGTGAGAACGGTATTCTTAATATTGTGACAGTTTCCACAAACATTCCCTTTTCTATGATCTCGGACGGAGAACTTACAGGTTATTCCATTGAGCTTGTCGCTGAATTCTGTCGCCGATATGGATATGACTGCAGCTTTGAACAGACAAATATTACTTCGGCTATTGCAGGTATCTCGACCGGGATTTATGATATGTTAGCTTCCTGTACAACTGTTACGGAGGAGCGAAAAGAAAGTATGAACTTCTCCGCGCCTATCTATGTCGGCGGTATCTCGCTTGCTGTAAGGTCAGCAGACCTTTCGCACCAACATGAGTTGACCTTGTCTGATTACGCCGGAAAAACCATCGGTGTCGGAACGGGAACTATGTTCGATGTTCTCGTTGAAAACAATATTCCTGATGCCAAGCTCGTGTACTTCAACACATATCCGGATCTTGTAACTGCACTTGAGACGGGAAAGGTAGAAGCTATATGCATTGATGAGCCTGTCATAAGGTACATTATGGCAACCGAAGATCACGCCGTTGACTATATAAATGAGCCTATTGAAGAATACAATTACGGATTTGCTTTCCCTAAAACCGAAGAAGGAAAGAAGCTGCGTGACGAATTCAATGAATATCTGAACAAGATAAAGAATGACGGCGCACTGCTCGAAATAGAGGATAAATGGTTCAGTGCAGACGAAAACGGTCATACACTCCCGAAAATTGATAATTTGAATGCCGAACACGGCGTACTGAGACTTGCCACAGAAGCATTGAATATGCCGTTTGTGTATCTTGAAGGAAATCAGATAACGGGGTATGAAATAGATATTGCATACAGATTTTGCGAGGAATACGGGTACGGGCTTGACATTACAGATATGAGCTTTGACGCGATAATTCCTTCGCTCACATCCGGTATGTGTGACTTTGGCTGTTCCAGCATGTGTATCACCGAAGAACGTATGGAAAGTATTTATTTCTCTGAACCATATTATATCGGCGGTGCTGTTCTTGCTGTAAGGGCTTCGGATATTGCTCAGACGAGCGGCGCTGTTACTGAAAGCACTCCTCTTTCATACTTCGGTGACAAGAAGATAGGAATACTCACCGGAAGTGCCTATGAGCCGGTGGCACAGAAGATATTCCCGAATGCTGAGTATGTGTATTTTGATGTAGCTTCTGACCTTGCACTTGCGACAGCGACAGGAAAGATAGACGGCTATCTGATGTCGATAGAACAGGCGGAAACTATGATCGCGGAAAACCCATCTCTGTTCTGGCTTAAAGAAGCGGCGGAGGAGACTCCGTATGCGTTTGCGTTCCCGAAAACGGTGAATGGCGCAGCTCTCCGCGATAAGATAAACGAATTTCTTGCAAGGATCAAGAGCGACGGAACAATGGATACGCTGCTTGAAAAATGGACAAAAGGAGATATTGAACAGTCCGTTGATCTGACCGGCTTCATGGGGGAGAACGGAACTTTGAATATCGCCTGTGACGGAACAACGCCACCGTGGGAATTTACATATAACGGCGAACTTACGGGCTACGAGATCGAGCTTGTTGCTATGTTTTGCCGCGAATACGGTTATACTCCTAAGTTTGACACAATGACTTTTTCAGCGGTAATTCCGGGAATAGCCTCGGAGAAATACGATATGGCTGCAGCAAATATCTCGGTAACTCCGGAACGCGCCGAAAGTGTTTATTTCTCTGATAAAGAATCGGGAAGCACTGTCGTGTTTGTAACTGCCGCAGGAACATCGGCGAGAACGACAAACGGTACAGTAGAGGACAGACCATTCTCGTATTACGCGGAGAATAAGAAAATAGGCGTAATAACAGCAAGTCTGTATGAAGTGATGATAAACGAACGCTATCCCGGTTCCGACCTTTACCAGTTCAATAATCAGGCGGATATGGGCGCGGCACTTGACGCTGGCGTTATCGACTGCTTTATTGTTCCGAAAGCCACGGCGGAGGATTTTGTAAAGCAGTACGGAAGCATGACCACTCTCAAAGAGGTCTTTACAAAGGTGCCTTACGGATTTGCGTTCGAGAAAACCGCAGACAAGGAAAAGCTCCGTGATCAGATGAATGAGTTCCTCGCAAAGATCAGAGCGGATGGGACTTATGACGAGCTTGTGTCTGTATGGTTTGGCGACGATGAGGACAAAAAGGTCGTCGATACATCGGGACTTACCGGAGAAAACGGCACACTGAACCTTATCACTACCTCGACTATGCCACCGTACTCCTACATAAAGGACGGCGTAAGCATCGGCTTCGAGATAGATATTGCGACCCGCTACTGCCGCGAATACGGCTATGCGCTTAATATAAGCACCGCCGAGCTTTCCGCTATTATCCCTGCGGTAACAACGGGTATGGCGAATATAGCCTGTGCCAACATCATGATAACAGAGGAACGTGCGGAGAGTGTGAACTTCTCCGACCCGTATTACACTACAGACGCTCTGGCAGTGGTGCGTACCGAAAACACAGAAGCAGAAGCTGCGCCCGGATTTTTCGAGAGCATTTCCGACAGCTTCGAGAAGAACTTTATCCGTGAAGACCGCTGGAAACTGATACTCGACGGTATCGGCACGACTTGCCTTATAACCGTGCTTTCCGCAGTTTTCGGCTCGATTCTTGCATTCCTGATCTGTATGTTCCGCCGCACAGGAAGCAGGCTTGCCAATGCTATTTCCAATATATATGTAAAGCTCCTGCAAGGCACTCCGATAGTCGTCCTGCTGATGATACTCTACTATGTTGTTCTCGGTAAATCGGGGCTTGAAGCGGTATGGGTAGCGGTGATTGGATTTACTCTCAACTTCGGAGCGTATGCGTCCGAGATAATGCACTCGGGCATAGAGAGCATAGACGGCGGACAGCGTGAAGCGGCGCTTGCCCTCGGATATAATGAAAATCAGGCGTTCTTCAAGTTCATTTTCCCGCAGGCGGCGGTTCGTTTCCTGCCTGTATATAACGGCGAGATCGTGTCGCTGCTGAAAAGCACCTCAATAGTAGGTTACATAGCAATTCAAGACCTCACAAAAATGAGCGACATTATCCGCAGCCGTACTTATGAAGCGTTCTTCCCGCTGATAGCAACAGCGATAATCTACTTCATTCTCGCATGGATAATTTCACTTATATTAAAAATTATTCTGAAAAAAGTAAGCCCCAAGAGAAAGAGAGCGTGAGCACAATGAGCATGATAAAAATAGAGCATTTAAGAAAAGAATACCCGAACGTAACGCCGCTGAAGGATGTATGTGTGGAGATAAACAAGGGTGATGTGATCTCGATAATCGGACCCTCCGGCACGGGAAAATCCACGCTGCTGCGCTGCCTTAATCAGCTTGAGGAACCGACCTCCGGCACAGTGACCGTTGACGGCGAGGTCATAACCGACCCGAAGTGCGATATATCGCTTGTTCGCCGCAAAATGGGAATGGTGTTCCAGTCGTTCAATCTGTTCGCAAATCTCAATATAATCGAGAATGTAATGTCGGCTCCTGTGAACCTGCTCAAAATGCCGAAAGAGCAGGCTCACAAGGAAGGCATGGAGCTGCTGAAACGCGTGGGACTTGCCGAAAAAGCGGAGAACTACCCCGATGAGCTGTCCGGCGGTCAGAAACAGCGTGTAGCGATTGCCAGAGCGATAGCGATAAAGCCGGAGATAATCCTGTTTGATGAGCCGACCTCGGCACTCGACCCGACAATGGTTGGCGAAGTTCTGTCCGTTATCCGCTCTCTTGCAAAAGAGGGTATGACGATGATGATAGTCACCCACGAAATGAAATTCGCGCGTGATGTGTCAAACAGAGTTTTCTATATGGACGAGGGCGGCATCTACGAGGACGGAACTCCGCAGCAGATCTTTGAAAATCCGACAAAAGAAAAGACGCGCATTTTCATCAAGCGGCTGAAACAGCTTTCGCTTAAAATATCCTCGCCCGATTTCGATTTTATCGGATTTATATCACAGATCGAGCAGTTCGGCAGAGATAATATTATCGACGCTCGCATCGTTCGCAATATGCAGCTCGCGTTCGAGGAGCTTGTGATACAGAACATAGTCGGAAAGCTCGACTATGTCGGGAAAGGATTCCCGATAGTTGTGGAGACGGAGTATTCCGAAACTGATTCTGCCGCCGAAATGACCATTCTCTACGGCGGTGAAAAATATGACCCGTTCACCGACGGTGACGAGCTTTCCGTGATGATAGTGAAAAAGCTCGCGGCAAATGTCGATTACGATTATGACGGCACCAATCGGATAATCGTTACATTTAAAGGAGCATAAAAATGGATATACTGCATATCGACGCAACTGTGCGCAGCAATTCGAGGACAGCGATGCTTGCGGAACATCTGCTGAAAAACCTGTCCGGCAATATATCAATGGTGAAGCTCTGCGAGATGCCATTTCCGGTTGTTGACGAGGCGTTTCTGTTAAAGCGGGACAGGGCTTGTGCTGACCGTGATTACAGCGATGAGATATTCTTGCCTGCAAAACAGCTCGCAGCGGCAGACGTGATAGTTGTATCCGCTCCGTTCTGGGATCTGTCGTTCCCTTCGGCTCTGAAACAGTATTTTGAGCAGATAAATGTTGTCGGACTGACTTTTGCATACTCCGACGACGGCAGACCCGTGGGGCTCTGCAAAGCAAAAAAGCTGTTCTATGTCACAACGGCAGGCGGAAAGATATTTAACTATGAATACGGTTACGGATATGTCAAGGCGCTTGCGGAAGGCTTTTACGGTATCGGAGAGACTGTCTGCTTCAAAGCCGAGGGGCTTGATATATACGGAGCAGATACGGAAATGCTCCTGACCGAGGCGAAGGATCGTATTGACAGATATTTCGTTTCTTGATATGAAGGAAGCTCCCCTTGAAACACATTCAAAGGGAGCTTGTTTTTGTGTTGTCAGAGCATTATTGCTCAATATTGAGCATATCCGCAAAGCCTGTGACCTCAAATACCTCAAGCACCATTTCGGTAGGCTTGCTGATAATAAGCTCGCCTTTGTTTGCAATCATTGACTTGTGCAGAGAAAGCAGCACGCGAAGTCCCGAAGAAGAGATGTACTCTACCTTAGCGAAATCAAGTACCAGCTTGCTGATACCGTCGAGAGAGCCTTTTATCTCATTGTCAAGCTCGGGGGAAGTAGTCGTGTCGATACGTCCCGAAATTACCGCTGTCAGGGTCTCGTTATCCTTTGTTTTTGTTACGCTGAGTGCACTCATAATGATTGATATACTCCTTTTGTTTGATTTTGATATGGCAAATCACATATTTTGCCTTAAGCTTCCTTTTTACCTTGCTCAACACTCTTTATCTCGTCCTTTGAAGCGCCCTTTAGTGCATAAGTGTCAAAAGCCGGTCCGTGCGGCAAGGTGAGTTCAATATTTGTGATCGTATCAAAGTATGCCGTTCCGTTTTCTAACGATAAATCGAAAACATGACCGCCCTTTTTCCTGTCCTCTGAAATGAAGTGCAGATGCCACCCGGAGGCGTTTATGCCGTCCATATAATCGGGGTAATAAACACATACCAGCGTGCCGCTTATATCATCAAAGCGGAAATCCTTCTGAGTTTCGCTCAATGCGTCCTTAAGCGTCACATGATGCGCTCTGTAGCCCGATTCGCTACGAGCGCAGACACTTTTGAAGCTGCCATCGATGCGGACTATGTGCATACTGTTCAGCCCAAATTGTTCTTCGATACGAAGATCGAGGAGTTCCTTGAGTTTTTCGATGCTGCCTACACTTTCAAGCTCGCAATTTCTGTCTGACTTGAAGATTGTCACAGACGAGAACGGCACCCCGATCTCGCTGTCTGCCTCGATGACATCACCCTTTTCATCGGCTCTGTAGCAATGTCCGTCAACAACAATCATCTCGCCGTTCACGTCCTCAAATGTACCGAGTCCGATGTCTCCGTGCTGCATCAGTTCGCCTACGGTTATGACTGCACGCGAATAACCCAGCGCAAGCGCCTGCAGGGTCGAGACCTGAAATATTTTAGTATTTTCTCTTTCAACCATTTTAATAGTTCACACTTATAAGCGTGTTTCTCCTTGTTATGTTATTTACATCACTTCGACAGTTCTATCTTCGGAAGAAGTCTCTTTTTCTGCTCCGAAGCCTCATACGGTATCTTCTCCGTGTCAAGGAGCCTGCATAAGAGGTCAAACGGGGTGCGATCCTTATTGATGAGCTGGAACGAGATGCAGAATTTTTCTTTAAGGGCGATGACCTCCAGCATAAGGTCGCCGTCCGTTATTATGTAAAATTCCTCGATATATTTGTTCATCTCGCCCCAATCGGTAGGCTTGGTGTAGCTTATGGTAAAGGTGTCGCGGGTGTCGCTGCGGAATGTGCTGTTTTGGGTGGCGTACTTTTTCTTTTCCTTGAGCGTAGGCTGTTCATCAATACCCTTGTGGATTGCTTCAATGTTTTTGTACCGTTCATAGCTCAGCTCCGGCTGGCTCTGACCGATTATCGCGCCCCTTGCACGCATATTGAGCTTTTCGACAGATTCATCCCGAGTATTCCAGTCATATTTTATATGCAGCAAACGAACGAAGTCGCGGTATGACTTTTCGGCACCGATATCGTTCCTGTAATCGTCCGCGATACGCACGGAGAGATGTGTGTCCTTCTTCTCCTTGAAATATGACACATTCGATTTAAAAAATAACGCGGACAGAAGGGTGTTCGGGCTTTCGTCGATATTCCGGGCGTATTCCATAAGCTTATCCGCCGGTATAATGAGCTGATAATAGTAATTATCCTTTGCAAACGGGTTGATAAGGTATTTGATGAACCGCATCAGCGCAACATTTGAATTTCCGCCGTTATATCTTGTAACAGGCTTGTCGTCGGGCAGACTGTCCGCTTCGGGCAGCGCCAGTTCCTCGGGATCAATGGGAGTGCCGGGCAGCTTTATATCCTCCGGCGGCTCGATATGACCGTATTTTTTTGTCAGGTAGGCGTATAGTGTGGTCTTGACCCAGAACATTGAACCGGCTCCGCCGCATACGCTGTGAGAAAAGCTGAACCATATCACATCTTCACGATAGGTTATCGCAAACAGATGTCTGTTCACCTTATCCGAGCCGAGAACGAGCCTTTCGTCTTTTTCGGGATTTACAGTGATCGGTGTGTCGTTGTGTACAACAGTGTAATTCTGCTCCTTGTCAAGCTCGACCTTTACGCTGAAATACGGAAGCCTCTTTACAGCCTCCTGAGCCGCTTCATAAAGCAGCTTTGCATCGATATTTTCGCTGAGTCTTACCTTTATTCTTACGGTATAAGGCACTTTTTCCATATACTCGTAAAGCAGGTATGCATCGGGATTTTTTGCCATGGCAGTTTGCTCCTTTCGTTCTTAAAGGTTGATAGTTGTTAAGAAGATCGAAAGATCATCTTTTATTTTGAGACAGCGTTGAAGCTGCCGCAGAATCGAATGATGCTGTTCGCGCAAACCTTTTCTATCTGCTTATCGGTGATGCCGCCGGGGACTTCGGCCTCTATGATATAGTTGTATTTCCCGAGCTTGCTGCCTTCGGGGCGATCGTGTATCGTGACAAGCTCAAGACCGGAATTGTGGATCTCAACGATTATGTCGTCTATCATATTTGCTTCGCAGGTTGCGGCAAATACAGCGTTAGTGCCGCCGGTCATGCGCTCCTTTGACAGTACATAGAAGCGCGTTTTGTTCGCGTCTGTTATCTGTACATTCTCCGCGAGTACTTCGAGACCGTACAGACTTGCGGCTCCCGGAGCTGCGACCGCGGCTATCGTTTTATCGCCCTGCTCCGCAACATAAGCGGCTGCGGCGGCTGTACTTCCCATTTCCTCGGTGACGGCGCCGGGCATATTCTCTTTTCTCCATTGTTCGGACTGTTTTATTCCCTGCGCGTGGGAGCATACGGTCTTTATGTCCGCAATTGTCGCCCCGGGAACTCCCATAAGCGTCTGGCTTATCGGGATTATCACCTCGCCGACTACATACACATCATCACGGCTGAGAAGAGCGTCAACATAGTTTGTGACAGCACCGCCAAGAGTATTTTCCTGCGGTATCACGGCGTAATCGGAGACACCCGCCGCCGCGTCCTCTATAGCCTCATCAACCGTCGCTTTCGGAATGAAGCTGTCGTTGGAATTAAAGAAATACTTTGCCGCTTCTTCGGTGTATGTGCCTTCGGGTCCGAGATAGCTTACAGCGGCATTCTCCTTTATAGCTTCCGCAGCGGGCGGGAGAGAGACGGAAGGTGCATTGTTGCTGCCGCAGCCCGAAAAAACAAGAGCCGATGCTATAAATGTGAGTGCGACCGATGTTATTTTTTTCATATAAGATTTCCTTTTCGATGAAAAGATTTTTAAAAGATCTGAAATTTGTGCGGTATTGCCTTAATTCTCCTCAAAGAATATAGAATCAAAACCGGTAGTCTCCAGAATTTCCATTATCTCGGGCTTTACATTTTCAAGGAACATACCGTTTTCGGAGTTCTTTTTCATGATGAGCAGCACGCGAAGTCCCGCCGATGAAATATATTTAAGCTCCGCGCAGTCAACATGCACGGCTTTGATGTTCTTCTCTTTGGCTGTATTTTCATAGAATGACAATATCTTCGGTGCCGTAAGCGAATCTATTCTTCCTGTAAACGAAAGGCAGAGCTTTTCGCCTTCTATCTGCGCTTTGACATCAAAATCCTTTTCGCCGATGCTTCCCGTATCTATATCTTCGCGAACAGCAGGCGCGCCCATAGATGTTATCTTCCAGTAGGCGTTCAGCTTCATGACTTCCTTTACTGCCGCTATCTGCTCGGGTTTAAGCTTTTCAAATACTTTAAGCTCGGGCATATTGTCCGCGACGATCTTTCTCTCTGCTTTCAGACCGTGCTTCGCAAGAAATTCCATACCCTTCTTAATATCCTCCGAAATATCTGCCTTCGGGAATACCACAAGAGTGCTGCCCTTAACGCCTACGTCCGATTTATCCTCCGCTCTTTTCTGCATTGACGCAAGAGCCTCCAGCGCCTTGTCTCCGAGAATAGCCTTCACAATGAGGGTGTATGCCACAAGCCATTCCGGGTCAATGGTGAGCCAGCAGCCGCCGTGCTCGTCAAGTATCTTCTTCACATTATCGCAGAGAGCGCCGATCTCCGAGTCATTGAAATACACCATAAGACCCTCTGTAGTAATAACGACCTTTCCGTCAACATCGGATAACGCAGCTTTCAGCGATTCATAGTTTGTGGCATCGACACCCGCAAATTTCACCATTTTCTTCTGCTCATCATTAAGTAGCGAATTTATGACGGGTTCGACCTCGGTAATGGTAGCCGGAAGGTCAAGCCCTACGAATTTATGACCCGCCCTTGTGTATCTTAAAGCCTTGGGAAGATAACCGCACGGCAGATCGACCTCCGTGAAATCGCCTTCGTCCATAGCGAGCTTTTCGATAGTATGATACCTCATGTCCATAAGCAGGCTCTCCATAAGGAGCTTTACCGCGTCCGAGGTGGTCGTGGTGCTGTTCTGTGTGCTTTCTTCGGTAAGACCGAGCTTTTTCGACATGAGTATCGAATCCTCATCTCCCGATGCCGCCAACTGATAAAGCGTCATTTTGGCAGTGTTGAAGATCGGATTGGCACGCTCTAAAAGCTCTGCATCTACCTCGATGTCGTCTAAGTTGAATAAATTTTCCATGTGTTCCTCCTTGTTCTGTATCAGAAAGGCTGTCCTGCCCGATATGATATACATTTTCGTCTGAGCGAAGGCTGTTTGTTAAAAAACAGTGCCGGCTCACGACATCTTTCATTTTACCATATTTTTTGTATAATTTCAACTGTTTTAACAGTATTTTTTGTGATACCTGCTGTGCTTTTCTTTATTTTTCTTGAATTTGTCATTATTTTGTGGTATAATTATATGGCAGTAAAACCAAAAAGGAGAAAATCAACTATGATATTCAATGTTTCGGTACCCGATCTCATCAATACGTTCATTATTTCAGCCGGAATAGGTATCTGCGTGATGATAATGCAGCATATCACATTTTCGGTGGGGCTGTCAACAGAGCTGAAGAAATTTGCCCGGTTTTTTTTCATTGTTCTGACGATGTACCTTTCTCTGCATTTAGCCCGCCAGCTTATGAACGGAATGGCGGGAGATGTTATCCGTGTTGCGCTGTATATTGTGACCACGCTTGAAGTTTTTATGGCCGGATTTATGGCATATATGTTTTCAAGAATGCTGCTGGTCTTTGCGAAAACGCATGAAAAGGAAAAGCATTTCTCTGTTCCGCTGAACATATTGATATGTGTACATTCGGCGGTTCTTGTCGGAGACTGGTTTGGTCATTTCATCTACAGATTTGATGAAGATAATATTTATGAACGCTCCTCACTGTATATACTGTCGAATGTATGTCCCATATTAATGCTGATGATCTCCGCTTTTCTGCTCATTCGTTATCGTGATAACATAAAGAAACAAATAAGAACAGCCTTTTGGGTGTATATAATATCTCCGCTGATTGCAATAGTTATCCAGAGCTTCTCCTACGGTGTACAGTTTATTATGCTTGCCTCCGTTATCGGTGCAGTATATATGTTCAGCGCTATTATCCGTGAACAGACCGAGAAGTTTGAAAATCAGAGGCTTGAAAAATCAAGGATAGAATCCGAATTAAATCTTGCCACCAATATACAGGCGGGTATGCTCCCGAATATGTTCCCGGCATTCCCGGAGCGACCGGAGTTTGATATCTACGCTTCAATGGATCCTGCCAAGGAAGTCGGCGGCGACTTCTACGATTTCTTTATGATAGACGATGACCATTTGGCTATGGTTATAGGCGATGTTTCCGGCAAGGGAGTACCCGCGGCGCTATTTATGATGGCTTCGAAGATAACGATAAATGACCACGCGCTGATGGGCGGCACACCTGCGGAGATACTCCAGAGAGTAAATAAGCAGATATGCTCCGCCAACGACGCTGAGATGTTCGTCACGGTATGGCTTGGAATACTTGAAATAAGTACAGGAAAGCTCACCGCCGCCAGCGCGGGACACGAATATCCGATGCTGAATATAAACGGCAAATACGAGCTGTTCAAGGATAAGCACGGTCTGGCTGTGGGTGCTATGGATATAGCTAAGTACAAGGATTACGAGATAACGCTGAAAAAGGGAGACAGCATATTCGTGTATACCGACGGCGTTGCGGAAGCTACAGATGCACAGAACGAGCTTTTCGGAACAGACCGTACTCTTGACGCACTCAATAACTTGCCGGGCAATGATACACAGGAAGAAATTCTGAAAGGTGTGCGTAAGGCAGTTGACGCATTCGTTAAGGAAGCACCGCAATTCGACGACCTTACTATGTTGGGACTTAAATATTTTGGGACGGGGGAAGAAAAATGAAAGAACTTATAATTGACGCTCTTACGGAAAATCTTGATGCTGTGATCGCATTTGTGACAGAGCAGCTCGAAACCGTGGACTGTCCGATGAAAGCTCAGATGCAGATAGAGGTGGCGGTAGAGGAGCTGTTCGTGAATATCGCGCATTATGCGTATGCACCGAATACAGGCTCGGCGACGATACGCACGGAAATAACCGCAGATACGGCGGAGATAACCTTCATAGACAGCGGTGTACCGTATGATCCGCTCGCAAAGCCCGACCCCGATGTAACTCTTTCCGCAAAGGAAAGGCAGATCGGCGGTCTTGGGATATATATGGTCAAGAAAAGTATGGACGATATGCGGTATGAATACAGGGAAGGGCAAAACATTCTCACCATTGTGAAAAAGCTATGACAGGGGGATAATAATGGACAGAACGAAGATAAAAGTGTTTGCCGAGGACGAGGTGGTCATTTCGGAGGGTCAGAGGAACACCGAGATGTACAAGATCGTTTCCGGGCAGGCAGCCATTTATTTTGACTACGGCAAGGAGAACGAATACCTTGTTGGTGTACTTACAGACGGGCGCTGCTTCGGCGAGATAGGACTACTGACAGGCAAGCCGAGCCTATTCTCCGTCGTTGCGGTGTCGTCCCTTATGTTGCTCGGTATCGATGCCGATGATTTTGAGGGATTTATCGCCGAGGAACCAAAAAACGCTGCGGATATAATGAGAAACCTTGCCGGAACAGTCGTTACAATGGGCGCCAATGTGAACTTACTCAAGGATGAGATGCTGCAGGCATTCAGCGATAAGGCGGACGACAAGCGTATGGAGCAGATAAACCGCAGTATTCTCAGATATAAAGTATCGGGAATGCAGGGGTCTCCGTATTTTTCAAAGCTGACATAATAAATCAGGACAACAGATATATATTATTTACTCAAGGAGGACAAAATGAACAAAAGAAAACTGACAGCATTATTCGCAGCCTGTGCAATGCTTTGCGGCTGCGGGAACGGGCAGACTGCCGGAACAACAACGGCTGCACCGTCGGAGACAACAACCGCGGCGTTTTCGGAAGGAACGGGAACGACCGTTGAATATATCCCTTTTACGGAATTGTCCTACCGCGAGCAGGCGGAGCGGATAGTATCGGGAATGACCCTCGAACAGAAAATAGCTCAGATGATAACAATATCCCTGCGCTGGTGGAGCGATACTCCGGATGACCCCGATTCGTTTGCAGCGGTAACAGAGCTGAACGATCGGCAGAAGGAGTTTCTCGCGAAATACGACTTCGGCGGTCTTATTCTTTTCAAGCAGAACTGCGCCGATACAGAACAGATAGTGCGGCTTACAGCGTCGGTGCAGGACGCGGCGCGTGCGAGTGAGCAGGGAATACCTATGCTTATTTCCGTCGATCAGGAGGGTGGCAACATCACCCGCCTTACTACGGGCACGATGACCTGCGAAAATATGGCTCTGGGCGCGGCGGGAGATGCACAGTCGACCCGTGACAACGCCGTCATTATCGGCAGCGAGCTTGCGGCTTTGGGCATAAACACCGACTACGCGCCGGATTCCGATGTGAACAACAATCCCGCAAATCCCGTAATAAATGTGCGTTCATTCTCAAGCGATCCGAAGCTTGTGGCAAAGCTCGCGCTTGCCTATGTGCAGGGTCTCGAGTCCGAGGGCGTGATCTCGACGGCCAAGCACTATCCCGGTCACGGAGATACGGGCACGGACAGCCACACGGGGCTCCCGATGATAGACAAGTCCTATGACGAGCTGAAACAGACGGAGCTTGTGCCTTTCGCGGCGGTCGCGGATGAAGCCGACATGATAATGACCGCGCACATCCAGTTCCCGCAGATCGAGACCGAAACATATAAATCTATCGACAGCGGCGAGGAGATAAGCCTTCCCGCGACGCTCTCGAAAAAGATGATAAAGGACATACTCCGCGGCGACATGGGTTATGACGGAGTCGTGACCACCGACGACATGCTCATGGACGCGATAAACGTGAATTTCGACCCGATAGACTCGGCAGTGCTCGCGATAAACGCCGATGTGGATATTATCCTCGAGCCCATACAGGTCATGAGCGCGAAGGATATAGCACAGGATGAGTATATCGGAAAGCTCGTAGCGGCAGTTAATGACGGGCGTATCGCGGAAAGTGAGATAGATGATTCGGTCGTTCGCATAATTACGCTGAAGCTCGAAAAGGGCATTATCGGCATGGAAGCAGTCAATGCCGATACGGCAGCCATAAGTGCAAAAACGATAGTCGGCTCAAAGGAGCATCACAATAAGGAACTTGAAGTTGCTCTGCGTGCGGTAACGCTTGTGAAGAACGATGATAACACACTTCCGCTTGTAATGCAGGAAAACGAAAAGGTCGCGTACTTCTACCCTTACGCGGGTGAGGAAAACACGATGACCTTTGCTCTTGACAGACTGAAAGCCGACGGAGTTATCCCGGACAGCGTAACTGCCGAGTGCCACGCGTTTACCGAGAACAGCGAATCAAGCGACTACGAAGGGCTTGCGAACGATGTTGCAGGCTACGAGGAACTGATAAAGGGCTGCAAGGCGATAATTATTGCTACAGAGACCTACCGTACAGGCAATATGGACAGAACAGACGAAAAGCGCGCTTGGCAGGCTGTATTCAGTGACGAAATGACCGCGCTTGCACATAAGATCGGTATAAAGGTGATACATCTCAGTATGCATATGCCATATGATGCGGTGCGCTACACTGACGCGGACGCGGTGCTTTGCGCTTACTGCGGGAACGAGATGCCCGAAGTTCCTACGGAGTATAACGGCAATACACAGACCTACGGTGTGAACTATCCGGCGGCGCTCATAACCGTGTTCGGCGGCAGCACCCCAACGGGAAAGCTGCCAATTGATCTCCCTGCTTACACCGAGGGCGTCGGTTACTCGGACGAGATAGTTTATCCTATCGGGTATGGGCTGACGTACTGATATCCGGAACATCAATATAGTGTTAAAAGTCCAATGAATTTGCAAGCGGATACGAATACTTGATGGTGAGAGCAGAACAGAAGGGTGAAGACACATGAAACTGAAAAAATCAAATGACGGGTCAGAACTTACGGTCACGCTTGTGGGCGAGGTCGATGCGGCAAATGTTACGGTAATAGAGGAAAAGCTGCTCAAAGAGGTAGCTGGCGTCACCGACCTTACCTTTGACCTGAAAGAACTTGAATACATATCTTCTGCGGGGCTGCGTGTGCTCCTGCAAATGCAGAAAATGATGAAAACGCAGGGTAATATGGTTATAATCAATACGAACGATGAAGTAATGGATATTTTCAAGGTCACGGGATTTGTAAGACTGCTGAATATTGTATGACGTTAAAAGGGTTGTGCTATGAGCTTAAAAACTATACGCGAAGACAGACTCACAAGAAGCGAAGTGGACGTAATATCCGAGCAGATCGAAATGCTGCTGGAAAAGAGCGGTCAGAACAAAACAGACCGTTTACGCACTAAGCTGATGATGGAGGATATTATTCTGAATATCTGCGAAAGGTTCGGTGAGGATACAACATATACTCTTTACGCCGGTACCGTATTCGGACGTCAATTCATAAGGCTTTGTTATACCGGCGAGTCTTTTGACCCTAACATTGTTTCGGACGACCCTTCCGAAAACTGGAGCAGACGCATAATGTCGGATATGGGACTTTCGCCGGTATGGCAATACCGAAACGGCGTAAATACTCTTGAACTGAAACTGAAGCGCAAGAGCATCGGCAGTCTCGGAGCTATACTTATATCCATAGCTCTTGCGGTCATTCTCGGAGCGGTAGGCGCGGTACTGCTGTCCGACAGCGCAAAGGAAACTGTGTCGGGACTTGTGTTTGAGCCGCTTCAGAAAATGTTTCTTGACCTTTTGAGCGTATTTTCCGGCTTTCTGATACTGCTGAGTGTATCCTGCGGTATATTCAATATGGGAAATGTATCGTCGTTCAGCAAAATGGGCAGGGTGATGTTCATGCGCTTTATTGGTTTTACGCTGCTGATCGCCGCATTCGTTTCCATAGGCTGTTACTTCCTTTTTCCTCCCGTATCTGTGTCGGGTGATACTGCCGGGGCGGGGGAAACGGGACTTTCGGATATATTCGGTATGATATATGACATAGTGCCGGGAGATCCGGTCACACCATTTATGAACGGCAATGCGATGCAGATAGTTCTGATCGGTATTATTGTCGGCGTGACTGTTCTTGTTCTCGGCGAAAAGGCAAACGGTATCAAAAGTGTCGCCGAAGAGCTCAATAATATGGTCAGCAGCATTCTTTCCGGTGTATGCAAAATGATACCGGGCTATGTATTCCTTGTCCTGATAAATATGATATGGTCCGGTACATATAAGCAGCTGCTGAATATATGGAAGCCTATGGTCACTATGGTCGCTATTGATATTGCATTCCTTGCAGCGGTCATTGTTTACTTTTGTATAAGGTACAGAGTAAGTGTCGGAACAATTGTCAGAAAGCTGCTGCCGACTTTTATGAAGCTGATAACGACTGCTTCGACAATAGGGGCATTTTCCGAAACTATCGAAGACGGCACCGCTAAATTTGGTATAGATAAGAAATATATGAAGGTCGCACACCCGATAAGAGCGATAGTTTTTATGCCCGGGCTTGCAACGGAATTTGCCGTGCTTATATACAGCATGGCTCAATTATTCAGTGTTGAGATCGGTCTGATACAGATCATAATGGGTATTCTGATAATTACCATACTTACTGTTGCGGTCCCGCCTATAGCCGGTTCTGTGGCGATGGTTTTCGGGATATTGTTTACGCAGATGGGTATTCCTGTCGAAGCGATAGCTCTTGCGGTTACCTGCGATGTATTTTACGACTTCCTTGATTGTGCGATAAACAACTCTGTTGGAATATTGGAATGTGCTATGCAGGCTGATAAATTTGGTATGCTTGATCATGATGTGCTGAAAAAGCAAGGATAGTGTATCTTCCGAAGGCAATACTTCCGATGTAAGAAAACGGAGCTCCATCGTTCGCAGGGACGGAAACATTGATGTTCCGCGGTGGCAGGTCCTGCCGCTGTTATCGTATAAGTTAAATGTAAAGAGATGATGAAGATGTCAAAAAAATATAACGGAGAGACGGTCATACTTCCGAAAAGCATTTCCGGCAAGTCAATAGAAGCGTCAGAAAAAGGCTTTCTGTTTGCATTTCACGATGGGAAAGTTGAAAAGTATCGGCTTGACGGAGTAAAGCGCCTCGGACGTATGACGGACGGCAACATACCGGATATCGTCGTGCAGAATATGTTCTTGTCCCGTTCGCATGGATATTTCACCGCGGAGGACGGCTATGTCACATATACCGCGGAGGAGACTACAAACGGTATTGCGCTGAACGGGAAAACAATACCTCCCGGGACGACTGTAAGGCTTTTCGATGGCGATGAGCTTACCATACCGACCGTGGAAAATGCGGACAGCAAGAATGATATTATTCTGAAATGCGCGTTCTCGCCCTCTAAAATATCGCTTTGGGATTCCATGATAAAAGCGCAGCTCGATGAACTTACGGGACTGCCCGGACGACGGCTTTTCACGGACAGATTTGAAGCGCTCCCGAGAACTGATGATACCGATGACTGGCTTTTCATTCTTGATGTTGACCGTTTCAAGCAGATAAATGATAAATACGGTCATTCCGTAGGAGACGATACATTAAAGACACTTGCGGACGAGCTGAAAAAGCCGGAGCATCATATACGACTGTCCGCTCGCTGGGGCGGCGATGAGTTTGTCGGAGTAGTATCAGGCGATAAGGAAAGCGTACTTTTCATAATCAACAAGCTCGTTGACGCACTGTCCTCACGAATGATACGGAACAGGTTCTCAATATTTGTAAGTATGGGGATATGCAGGATACCGCGCATATCGGGCGGCAACCTTCTTACCGAGACTGTGGAGAAAGCGGATAAAGCTCTATATCAAGCGAAAAGAAACGAGAACGAGCAGGTTTGCTTTTATGAGCAGCGTTGAAAAATGACAGGACTTTTGATAGATTTAATAAAACAGGAGAACAAAAATGACAAAAATTCTGAAAATCATTGTATGTGCAGCATCGCTTTCGATGTCGCTGACATCTCTGCAGATTCCCGTATATGCCGAAGACGGAGGTAAGAGTGATGATATTGTCATTCTCTATACTAACGATGTTCACTGCGGTATTGATGACAATATCGGCTATGACGGGCTTGCACTGTACAAGCGTGAAATGCAGGAGGAATACGAAAATGTCCTGCTCGTTGACGCGGGAGACGCTATTCAGGGTGCGCCGATAGGCTCGCTTTCCCAGGGTGCGTATATAACGAGGATAATGAATGCCGTGGGATATGATGCGGCAACCCTCGGCAACCACGAGTTCGATTACGGAGTGACCGAGCTTATGGTCAGAGCCGAAGAGCTGAACTGCGGGTATATCTGTGCGAACCTCTACAATACGGAAACAGGTGAACTTCTGTTCGAACCATACAAGATACTTGATGCAGGCGATAAGAGGATAGCCTTCGTGGGGGCTGTCACACCGGAGACTCCGTTCGGCTCCACACCGATCTATTTTCAGAATGACAAGGGTGAGTACATATACAGTTTCGGTGAGTCGGGAGACTTGTATGAGCTTCTCCAGAATGCTGTGGACAGTGCGTTGAACGAGGGCGCTGACTATGTGATACTGCTGGCGCACCTTGGAGAAACAGATGTAACTGAAGGCTGGAGCGCACAAGAGGTCGTGCAGCAGCTTACCGGCATTGACGCTGTAATTGACGGACACTCACATGATGTTACGTCCTCGCTTATAGTCAAGTCGAAGGACGGAAAAGATGTTACAATAACCCAGACAGGTACAAAGCTCGCAAACATCGGGAAAATGACAATTACTGCGGACGGAACGATCACAACGGAGTTGATAGACGAGGTTCCCACACCGGAAGATTACTCCGGAATTTCGGAGGACACTTGGCTCGAACCCGACGGAAGAGAGGGCAGATTTGCAGACGAAGCCGTGAATATGGAGATGTTGAAGATAGAGTCGGAATACAGTGTGATGCTTGAGGAGGTCATAGGTCATTCCGACTTTGATCTGCTTGCCAAAGACCCGGAGACGGGTCTGCGTATAGTGAGGACTCGTGAAACGAATCTCGGCGACCTGTGCGCGGACGCATACAGGTATGTTCTCGGAGCAGATGTCGGTATCACGAACTCAGGCGGCATAAGAACCTCGATTGAGGCCGGAGATATTACATATAATGACGCAATGTCCGTATTCCCATTCGGCAATATGCCGGCTCTCGCCGAGGTCACTGGTCAGCAGATACTCGATGTGCTTGAAGCGGGCGCAAAAAACTATCCGGGAGAAAACGGCTCGTTCATTCAGGTATCGGGCATCGAGTATACGATAGATGACAGCATTGAGAGCAGTGTCAGACTTGATGAGCACGGTGAGTTTCTCGGAGTTTTCGGCGAATATCGTGTGAAGAATGTCCTGATAAACGGAGAGCCGCTTGATACCGAGAAAATATACACACTTGCAGCGCACAACTATTACCTTGAAAACGGGGGCGACGGGTATATTTTTTCCGGTAAATGCAAAATTCTGAAAGAGAATATGATGACCGACGCGGAGCTTCTTGCAACATATATCCGTGATAACCTCAGTGGTGTTATACCTGAGAAGTACAGCAACCCCTACGGCGAAGGCAGGATAAAGATAAGTGCAGGAGCAGCGGCATCGGGTGATGTACAGTCAAGCGGTGATGACGCTGCTGCGGAAAATCCCGCTACGGGTACGGAAATGCCGGTTATGCTTATGTTTATATCGCTTGCGGTCGCTGTCGTATCAGGAAAAAACATTTCAGTGAAGCACACGACAGAATGAGGAAAGGTTTGTCGGGAATGACAAAGGCGTTCTGAACATTATGCAGTAATGCGAGCTTTTTTATTCTGCTAAAACAAGTCATCCTCCACCTCAGAGGCGGGGATGACTTGTTTGTTTATTATCTGGCCGCGATCAGCGAGTTCTGAAAATCCGTAAGCGCAGTTTTCAGCTCTGCGTCGCTTGCGTTTGCGTACTTTCCGGTGTTTATATCCTCACCGAAGGCTGCTGCAAGGCTCCAGAATTCATTTGGGAACTGTCCCTGTTCCTTGCAGTATGCGAACTGCTCTGACAAAGCCGAGAGCGCGAGATCGGAGCTTATTATATCACTCTGCTGCGCTTTCAGGTTTGAAGGACCCCAGCCATCGGCTTCGTAGCGAGCAAGCTGCATTTCCTCGCCGGACAGGTAATCCGCGATCATGTGGCAGAATATAGTGTCATCACTGTCGGTATGCGCCTTTACGCCGATAAGCTTATACCCCTTGAATCCGCTCATGTGGAAGGTCTCGCCGTCCACGGTGAATGTCGGCAAGGGAGCCGCTCCGTAATTGTCACCGAGCATCTCACGGGCTACCGCTGCCTCGGCGGGTACGGAAACTATCGCTCCCGCAGTGCCCCCGTCGGGGTTGAAGAAAGCCGCGTCAGTACCGCTCGAAAGAGCGTATCCCGGGTGCTTGCTCATAGCTATCATAGCCTTGAACGCCTTCATTCCCACGTCACTGTCAAAGTCGCAGCTTGCGTCCGTGAACACTCCGTCTCTGCCGCAGGTATATACGCAGTCCGCTCCCACAGCGAAGAAGAATGACATATTGTACCAGCCGTCCTTCAGCGGGTAGTAGAACTTCTTTCCGGCAGCGGCGCACTGGTCGAGAATGCCCTCAAGGGTGGAGGTGTCTGTTACAACGGAGGTGTCGTAGTACATGAAATACCCGTTATCAGATGTTTCGGGGTACGCATAGACCTTGCCGTCCTGCGTTGCAGCCTGCACTGAGCCTTCATCGTTATTGGCAACGATGTTGTCGAGGAATGTGCCTGCAGGAGCGGAAAGGGCATTTACCGCGATAAGCCGTGAGAGCTGATCCTGTGCGAAATTAAACACATCTGCGCTTTCCTCGGTGTCGGTGAGGAACTGCGTTACCACCTCACCCGTCCCCATTGCCGAAACGGTGATCGTGTACTTATCCTTCCATTCGTCCTGTTCCGCGAGCCATTCGTTCAGCTTTGTCTGTGTTACCTCTCTGGTGCCATCGGTAGTCCAGACGCGGATATCTTTTTTGGCACCTGCTGTTCCCGAGCCTGTGCCGCCCGAGCAGCCCGACAGCAATACAATTGTCGCGGCAAGCGCTGCCGCTGATATTCTCATTTTCATTTTGCCTCCTGTGTTTGCTGTTTTTATATAATCACACTCAGAATTATACCACAATTCATATATCAAGTCAATTATGATCTTTGCTCTTTTGAAATGATATATTGAATTGACTATCGCCTGTCTTGTTAAGACATAAGTTTTCTATTTTTCAACTCAGCCTCAATTTTATCCGTGTTTGGGGTTCTGAGCATCTCATGCAGCTCTTCCGGAGAAAACATAATCTGAACTTATCAACGTGTCTGATGATGTTGCTTTTATAAACCCAAGCGAAAAAGAATTATTGAACTGTTTCAGACAACTCCCGAAAGAGCGGGCAGACAGTTTGCTGTATTTCTTAAAAACACTTGTATAATGGGTGTTATAATCATAAAGCCTTCTATAGTGTATATTCTCCGTATCCGGCATCGGAAAAGGATCGTGAACTGTGGGAACTGTATGCAAGCTGTGGCTTCAGAGAGGCAGGAAAAACGAGAATGCTGTATAAGACTGTAAATTAACTAAGTTAAATGCTCACATAAGCGAGATAAATATAACTTACGGCTTTTAACCCCCAAATAAAGGGAAAAACAGCGGTGCTTTGCATGAGCACCGCTGTTTTGTTAATTTGTGAACACCTCCGCTATATAGAAGAAACCGTCTTTGGCAACTATAGAGATACCGACCTCCGATTTACTGCCGTCCATACGGACGCTGCGGCTGCTTTCAACCGATTGCAGCCGTTTATTTATGTCCTCGGCGGACTTTTCAGCGCATCTCCAGACATTGATAGAGATGGTTTTGGTGATTCCGTACCGTGCGGCGAGATCTTCTATAGTTCCGTAAAGAGGGGACTCGATATCTCCTGAGTTATATTTCGCCATATCAGCAGCGTATATCTCAGCCAAACTCCCGGCATCACTGTCATAGTTCATGGAAAGCGGCACTATGCCGTTTTCCATCCTGTAAGCGTTCAGTCCGGCAAGTACCGAAGCGGCAATATCTCTTTTGTATGTCAGTCCAGCGGCGACTCTTATTGCTTCAGCCTGTATGTTGGACTCGATAGCAGCTATCTCCGCACTTAGATCGGAATGTTGCTCAACAACCTGAACTCGCTCGACCTCGTTCGGTCCGTCCTTGTAGGTGGCAAACAAAGAGCCGTCTGCGTTATAGATATATGTGTACACAGTCTCATAAGTGACTTTCCAGCCTCCGGTCGTCTTACTTTCGGTATAAGTTTCGGTCGAGCATGTCTGACCTTCGCCTAAAGAAACACCATTCGGAAGTGTTACCGGTGTCGTTTCCGTTGGTTTCGATGTCGTTATTTGAGTTGTAACGGGGGAGAGGTGATTGCTATCCCAGTCTGAATAGGGTTCTGTTATCCCTGACCCAGCTATCTGGTACGGACGATGTATCTCCTGCCAGTAGATTGCACCGAGTTCGTTGATATTGCGTTCCCATAGCTTTACTATTACCCCATGGTCATCAAGCGAGGCATATATGTTCCCGTCCACAAGCACAAAGTTGTCAGGTATATGGTCTCCATGCGGTATCTCATAGCCCATATCTTCCCCGTTTCCGTTAACAGGCACGAAAGCATATGAATCATCCCCGTTACGGACATACCTGTACAGCTCTTCCTCCCCGCTGCTGCCTATATATGAGTAAATATCGTCATCTACGGCACTTGGGCTGAAGGAAACGGGCATATCGTCTTCGATTATATCGCTCCATACCCAGTTTCCGGCATCGTCCTTTACACGCTTCCGATAGCGGTTGACCGTACCATCCTCGTTCAAGACCATATATGTCTCCTCTAAGCCTAAGACAGGGATATAGTTTTGGGGTATGTCGGGGTCAAGTATCCAATCAGTATCGGTCTTGACATTGGCCCACATAGTAGTATCCCACCAGACACCTGCACCTTTATTATATTGTACAGTATCGTTTCGCTCGGCGGGTGTTGTGGATTTGAAGTACCATACC
>JAGBMA010000053.1 GCA_017635095.1 Ruminiclostridium sp.
CGGAGCTTACGCCAAAGCTTATGCATGAATTTGTGGAAAAGATTGTTGTACACGAAGCCGACAAGTCCAGCGGTCACCGAGAGCAGGAAGTTGAAATACACTTCCGTTTCAACGTGTATGTTGCTACGATCACACTCGACAGCAGAGAATACAAGAAAACGGCAGCGTGAGAAACAACGCTGCCAAAGGAAATACGGAAAGTTCTTTATGGGTGGTTAGCTCCCCTCGACCCCTCTCTCTTTCCAAAAAAACTTTTGCAGCTGCCGCGCTGAGTGAGACAGTTTCTGCACAACATATAAAAACAGCAGACCCGTAACTATCGAGTCTGCTGTTTTTATATGTTTTCATGATAACTGACTGGTCAGTCGCGGCAGCTTCGGGTGCAGGGCTTGCCCTGCCGCCAGGTTCGGGGCGGCGTAAGCCCCGAAACCGTCTGTTAAGACGCGCGGTAGCGCCGGACACAGGGTGTGGGGCAGAGCCCCACAAGCGCGGGAGCGCCGTACCGCCGCCCGCGTAGGGCGAAAAGGGGGCAGAGCCCTGCCGGGTCAGGAGATGAGGGTCTTGGTTATCTCACCGACATACATGGTGTGAAGGTCGCCGTTGGCGTAGTCGGAGGCGGGAATGCTCTTATCGGTGAAGCCTTCGGTAACAAAGGGAGCTGAGTAGAGTTTGCGGCAGACGAGCACGAGCTTTGCGCCCTCGACAGCCGTAGTCCCGTCAATAAACATTGGCTTTATACCGGCATTTGCGAACTTGTCCCCGCTCCGGCCGGAATGGGAGCCAAGATAGCCGAGCGCTTTCCTGTCACTTATGAGCGACAGAGTAAACATACTGCTCTTGTCCATAAACTCCTTTGTGTAGCGGCTCTCGCGGACATAAGCTATGGCTGTCGGACGGTTCGGGCTCCATAAACAGCCAAGATGCCCCCACGAAACGGTCATGCCGTTGTAACCGTCCTCGTTCCCGGCAGTCAGCACAAGCCAGTCCTTGCCGATAAGTGTGAACGGGTTCATCTGTATCTCTTCTGGTCTTATCTCTTTCATTATCTCTTTTCCTTTCTGTTTTTCATGCAGTCCTCAGACAGACTGCTCCATTTCGTCAAGAAGTCTGCCGAAAAGCGCAAGCGCGTCATTTACAACTTTCTCGTCCGTCATGTCAACGCCCGCGCCTTTGAGCAGCTCGATAGGCGTCTTCGAGCAGCCACCCTTCAGGAAGCCGAGATAGTCTTCCCTCTCCTTTTCCCCGCCGTGCAGCACACGCTCGGATAATGCAACCGCCGCGGAAAAGCCGGTAGCGTACTGATATACATAGTAATCATAGTAGAAGTGAGGAATGCGCTCCCATTCGTGGTCTATCTCCGGGTCGTGAACGATACCCTTACCGAAGTAGAGATCGTTCAGTTCGCCGTAAAGACTGCACAGCGCGTCGGAAGTCACAGCCTCTCCTCTCGCCTGCATCTCGTTTATCTTAAGCTCGAATTCCGCGAACATGGTCTGGCGGTAGAGCGTGGTGCGGAACTGCTCCAGAAAGTAGTTTATCAGATACGCACGCTTGCGCTTGTCTGTGGTGGTCTTGAGAAGATGCTGCATAAGCAGGTTCTCGTTGAACGTCGATGCCACTTCCGCCACGAAGATCTTGTAATCGCGGTAGGTTATGGGCTGGGTCTTGTTGGAATAGTACGAGTGCAGCGCGTGCCCCATTTCGTGCGCAATAGTGAACTCGGACTGGAGATCGTCGGTGTGGTTCAGGAGCACGAACGGGTGAACATACGCCCCGGCGGAATACGCGCCGCTGCACTTGTTCTCGTTCTCATAAACATCTACCCAGCCGTTCTCAAAACCGCCGCGCATTATGCCGACGTACTCTTCGCCGAGGGGTTTTACTGCTTCAAGAACGGTGTTCTTCGCTTCTTCGTAGGGTATGAAGTCCTTCACGTCGCTCACCATAGGCGCGTAAAGGTCGTAATAATGCAGCTCGTCAACGCCGAGAAGCTTCTTGCGAAGCTCCACATAGCGGTACATCTTGTCCAGGTTCGCATGAACGGCGTCTATGAGCTTGTAGTAAACGCTCGTGGGAACTTCGGTGCTGTCGAGGGCAGCTTCAAGCGTGTTCTCATACTTGTGCACCGACGCGTTGAATGCAAGCGATTTCAGATGCGCGGCAAGAGTGGCGGTATATGTGTTCTCGAAGCCGGTGTAAGTCGCATAAAGATTGGTGAACGCGGACTTGCGGAGCTCCCTGTCCTCGCTCTGCATCATCGGGATATAGCTGCCGTGGGTGAGCTGGTGCCTGTTGCCGTCTTTGTCAATTGCGTCGGGAAACTTTATATCCGCGTTGTCGAGCATTGAGAAAATGGTTGATGGCGAAGCGGACATCTCCCCCGCCATTGCCGCTATGCGCTCTTCCTCGGGCGAGAGGATATGCGGTCGCTTGCATCTGATACGGTCTATTGCAAGACGGTAGTGTTCAAGAGCGGGCTGTTCCTTATAGAAGCGTTCCATATCGTCATCGCTTATGGATATGATCTCGGGAACGGCAAAAGCCGCGGCGCTTCCGACGGCGACAAGAAGTGCGTTCACTCTGTCGCAATAGCCGGAGTAAAGGCTCACGGCGGTATCCTCATCGCTCTTGCGGTTGGCGTAGTTTATGAGATCCTCCGCGATCTCCGTAAGCTCATCGTCCAGCTTCATGTACTCAAGCAGGCTTTCCGGCGAGCTGCACAGTTTCCCCATGTACCCTGCAAGGATCTCCGGGTACTTTCCCGCGTCGGCAAGAGCCGACTCAAACGCGGCATCCGTCGGGTAGATGTCTTCAAGATGCCATTTGAATTCATCGGGCACCTCGCTTCTTTTACGAAGCTTTTTTTCTTCCATGTATATGTCTCCTTCCGTTTAACCTGCGATATCGCTGAAAGCGGAGCCGTATCTTATGATCTCGGACTCATCGACTTTAAGCGTTTCGCAGTCTATATTATATACAAAATTCTCCGTCCACCTGTTGTACGCTTCTATCTGCGCATCTGTATCCGCCTTGTTCTTGAGATACTGACGGATCTGTTCTTTAAGTGAGGAAGTCCCGCTTTCGGAGATCTCCGCACTTTCGGTGTACTGGATAATGAATATGCCGGTGTCGGTGATGAGAAGCGGAGCTATGCCGCCGGCGTTCTCAATGCCGTACAGTGCACCGACATAATCTTCGCTGTACGACGGTGAGTTTCTGAGCACGATATGTTCGCCCTCACCGGAGTATTTATTTGCAAGCTCGTCGAAATCCGCACCGTCGGCAAGCTCTTTCGCGGCATCTTCCGCCTGCTGTCTGAGTCCGTTGTCGAGGGCTTCCTTGTGCAGCCTGTCCGCTTCGTAATCGTTGCCTTTCTCTCTTGCCTCGATGACAGCGTTCACCGTATCTTCGGGGAAGCTTATGAAAATGTGACGGGCTTTTCTGGTGCCGACGGGGACATAAGCGGACTGATAGGACGGGGTGGACTCATAGAGGGTGATATCCTTTTCAAGTGCATCTTTCGCTTCCTGCACGAGGGAGCTGTACTCTTTTTCCACGTCACTCTCCTCGATCTTCACGTTCTCCAGCAGCTTTTCAAGCGTAAGCTCCTGGATCTTGCTGTTTAGCTCCCAGCCGTAAAACATATCGTAATCTATGCCGCACTTCTCCAGAACGGCATCAAGGGCTTCCGAGCAAAGCCTGTCGATATCCTCGGTCTTTGCATTCTCACCAAGCTTTTCGGACGCGGCGTTGTAGAATGTCATCTCCCAGTCGTCACGCACCGCGGCGGCAGTGTTCTTAACCTCGTCAAGCTGCTCTTTCGTGAGGGTGGCGGGAGTTATCCCGTAATCGTGTTCTGCGGCGTACAGGTACATCTTCTCGAAGGTCAGATAGTTTATTATGTTCACGCGGTAGGCGCTGCAGGCATCGGCGGAGTCCTCGGACATATCGTCTTCTATGCCGTAGTTCACAAGGTAGTACATATATTCGCCGATGAAATCGCCGAAAGTTATGTCGAAGAAGGGGATATGCTCCGGTTCATCTACGGACGCGATAAGCCTGTTGTTTTCTATACCCGACCAGGCGGGAAAAGAGCTCTTGTCGCCGGCGAAATACTCGTCGGCTATCTCCCGGGCTTCCGGGCTAACGGATACGGGAGCGGCACCCTGCTCCTGCGCTGCGGCAGTGCCTGCCTCCGCGCCCCCGGAAGTACCGTTGTCGTTATTGCAGCCCGCGAGCATTCCCGCCGCGGCAGCTGCCGCTGTAATGAGCGCACACAGGCGGAGTTTTGCTGAGATCGCCATTTTATCTTTCCTTTGCTTTGATTTTTGCAGCCTTTCGTAACTGCACATCAATAAGTATAGCATAGTTGAGTGAAAAAATCAAAATAATTTTGCAAAAAATCAAAAAAATTTTGCAAAAAGTGATGATTTTTTCGGGAAAATGTGTTATAATGGATTGATACTATGAAATATTATGCGTTCCGGTGCATTTTTGACAGGAAACGGAAGTTCTGCCGCAGCGGGACCGCGATGAAAAGGAGTATAAAAATGTCCGGTTTATTCAAGAAGTTCAGAAAAGCGGCCGCAGTTGTGATCGCGGCTGCGTGTGTGCTTACATTCTCGGGCTGCGATGAGGAAGAAGAGGAAGAGATCCCCATGAAGACCGTTGCTGTCACAAATCTTGACGGAGAGATAGTGACCGATGACAAGGGCGAGCCCGTCATGACCGAAGTGCCGCTGGAAACTGTGGCGCGCACCGATGAAGAAGGCAACCTCGTCACCGACGAGAACGGCGAACAGGTATATGACTACGAAACGCTTCCCGAAGAGCCCAAGACCGTCTGGAAAGTCGGCTTCGTTTACAGCGGCTATGTAGATGACGGAGCAACCAACGGCTCCTTTGAGGTAGCCCGCGCGCAGCTCGAACGCTCTCTCGGCGTTGACACCTGCTACGTTGAGAACGTGCTTGTGGCGGATTTCCCCGATGCCGTGAATACGCTCCAGGACGAGGGCTGCAACATAATCGTCGCCTGCAGCCCCAAGTACGGCAATTCTGCCGCAAAAGAAGCCCGCTCGTCAAGCTCCACATACTACCTCGCCTTCGGCGGCGATTCCCAGGTGGGACTTATGTCGAGCTTCGGCGGTGAGCTTTATCAGACCGCCTCGGTGTGCGGACTCGCGGCAGCGCACAACACCAAATCCAACACTATCGGCGTTATTGCCGATCCCGGTGAATACAATGTATATGGCGTTGTCGATGCATTCGTACTCGGTGCAGCGGAGATCTGGTCCGCACACACGGACGTGCGCGTGAACTGGGCATGGTCGTCCAGCAAATCAGAGATCGAAGCTGCGGTCGATGACCTTATCGCACAGGGCAGCGACATCATCATGTCCTATATGGAGACGGATTACGCTATACGTTATGCTTCGGGCAAGGGCGTAAAAGTTATCGGAAACTGCTACGATCTCCCCGAGGTCGCACCGGATAACTACATCACCGGATTTTTCTTCAATTTCAGCACTTACCTCGTTGATGAAGTCCGCTCTATCATAAACGACAACTTCGAGTCCCGTATATATGAGGGCGACGTTGCCTCCGGTATGGCAAGACTCGTTTCTTTCGGCCCCGACCTCATGAACGGCACCGAGGATATCTGCAAGACCCTCTACGACTATATCAAGGAGGGCAAGGCAGAGACGTTCATGGGCGAGATAAAGAACACGGACGGCAAGATCATGGTGGAAAAAGGTCAGATCATGAATTTCGCCAACATACTCAAGATAAACTGGCTCGTGCAGGGTATCCGTAAAATGGGGACATTCACCGAGATAATCGACAATCCCGTAGGCTCTGATTTCTCCGTTCACTACGACTTCAAAAAGGAAGCACTTGAATCCCAGAATATCCGCCCCGAGGAAACAACAACAGCCGCTCCTGCCGACAGCGCGGCGCCGGAGGACGATGAACCCCAGGCAGAGATAGTTGAATAAAAACGCGGCGAAATTCAGGAACTTTCCCGCCGATATGAAAAATTATGCCATAGTATTTCCGGCTTGCAGCCGAAAGTACTATGGCATTTTTGTCTGCTTCCGATACTGTAATGCGGTAAGCTCCCTGCCGCACAGGATCACTTATCATCGACGAGTTTTTCAATTCCGGCGAGAGCTTCATCATCGGGCACCGTATCGTTGTAGCGCACCTTCTCATACTCCGACGCTGCCGCGGCGAGATCGTCACCGAACTGCTCCGCACCGCGCCGATACTGCACAGAAACGGTATCGGCAGGCGAAAGGCGGTTGTTCACAGCCTTTATACGGTACAGAACGATCCGATAGCCTAAGCGGAACTTACGCACGGGATCTGTCTCGGAGCGGTACTTTCTGCGCAGGGAATAGATGCTGTCCGGAGAAGCGGTTCGCCTGCTGCCGGACGAATAGTTCTCAAAAACGTCGATGAACTCGGGGTGGAGAGATTCTTCGGGTCTGCCGCTGAAAAAAGCTCCGAGCCGCGCAAAGAACGCTTTTATTGCATTAAGTATGTGCCTGCGGAAAATAACGGCAAGTGCAATAAGCGAAATTATAGCGAAAGCTTCCGCAAAATACCACGGGTATTCGTAAAACATGAGCCCTGTACCGATCTCGCCCTCGCCGGGAGTTTCTATCGCCATGGGCTCGGCATTGAAAAGCTGCATGAACGCCCAAATCGCTTTTACTATGATATACGCGATCTTTTCAAGGAGCCACGAGATCTGACTGCGGAAAACGCAGAGCAGAAGTCCCGTTACCGTAAATCCGAGTATGAGCGCGGCATTATACGCCGTAAGCCCTTTCGGAAGAGAAGCTCGGGTCTCGCGGCGCATATTCGCCCGGTCAAAGATGCCGCTCTGGTTCACCAGAAGAGCCGCCGCCGTGAACTCCGCCGCGAATGCTCCCACAACGATATCCGCGGCAGCAGCGTTGATCGCCTCGTTTGCCGCCACCCTCACGAAAATGTAGCAGCCGATAGTGAGAACGATATAGAACGCAAGCGCGGTAAGCGGGAACATATCCGCAAAATTCTTGTACGCCGCGCGCTCGCCGATAAAGAACGCGAATATGCAGCACGCGCCCAGTGCGAATACCATCGCCCCGTCTCCGCCGATGACAAGCGACACGAAGCCCGCGGCGAATGTGAGACCGCCGAGGATACGGAACGGGATACGGAGTTTTCTGTGAACTTTTGCGGCCGATGCACAAAGATAACCGAGTCCGAATATAACGGCGCCCGTGCCGTAGTAGTACAGGATCCGGAATGCGCTCATATTGCCGTAGGTGTTTATGTCGAAGCTGAAAAGCACAGGGAACACCACGGCTCCGAACGCGAGCACCGAGAATATTTTAAGTATCACGCTTCTCATAAAACCACCTGCTTTCGCTCTGCTTCTCTACCTGCCCGGGATAACGCTCCGTTTCCCCGGACGGCATTAGTTATTGGCTGCAAAAGTGCAAGGAAAATTTATATATTTTAGGATTTTCCATGCACTTTTGTTCGTCCGAAGGACGTAATGAGCTTGACATCAAGGAATGTGTCCGTTGATTAAATGCACCGCAGGCGCATTTAATCAACATCTTAAAATCTGTTTTGCAGATTTTAAGCCAATAACTGCCAAAAGGCAGTTATTGAGGACACATTAGTTATACATCTTGTTGACCCTGCCGATACGCATAAGGTGTGGGTCGTAAACCGTGTCGTCGTTGCACCAGAACACAACATTCTTGCCACGCCGCCGCATGACCGCAGCAAGATCCGCAAGCGCGTCGTCGATGTACGAAGTGATGATAAAAATATCTGTGCGGTCGTTGAAGTAAAGCCCCGAAAGCTCCATCTGACCTACGAAATCACGGAAATCGAGACTGCACTCGTTTTCAAGGTCGGCGAGCACCCTCAGCAGCCGCATATAATCTTCCCTGTCCGAACCGCCCTTCTCATGCACACCGCCGGAGCCGTTTGTATAGAAGTCGCATTCCGCGCCGTTTGCCGCCAGCATATCGAAGATGTACGCACAGGCCTTTATGCAGGTCTCGGTATCGCCGGTAATGAGAGGGCGCGGTTCGCCCACGGGGCTTCTCTGCATATTGAAGAGGACGGCGGCACGATTGCGGGTGGTATATTCGTTGTTGAATACCATGAGCCGGGAGGTGCGGGCAGTACTGTTCCAGTGAATGCGGTTCATAGGCTCTCTGCCGGTGTACTCGCGGGAGCCGGAGATGAGAAACGGATCCTCGCAGATGAACCGTCTCGCCGTCATGTCGCCGTACAGTTCCTCCTGCGAAAGCCCCGCTTCTTTAAGCTCGTAGGGCGCCGGAAGTATCCGTATGCTCTCGTTTATCTGCAAAGCCCGTGATACCGACACAAGCCCCAGCAGATCGCTTCCGACGATCGAAACGCTCTCAAGGCGGAAGTTGCCCCGCTTCATCGCGGTAACAGTCCTCGTCCGCGTGCATTTCTGTCTCGGGCGCAGAGAAAACACACTCGGCACAAATCTGGTGTCGGAAGCGCGGGAAGCCTGGGTCCCTGCAAATTCGAGCCACCTGCTCGTACTGAGCTCGGTCTTTACCCACGGCACGGGAAGCCGCTTGTCATTTATTATCTCTTCGATTATCTCGAATGTGTCGCCCTCCATTGCTTCATCTGTGCTGAACCGTACCGTGTAGGTAAGATCCCTGAGGACGAGCTTCATGAATATGTGGCGTTCAATGACGATCGCAGCGCCGACAATCAAGAGGATCGCTATTATTTCCATATCATATTCCCGGTGGGATCATTCAAACGTCTCGGTGGGGACGGTAACATCATCGAGTATCTGACCGACGATCTCTTCCGCAGTATTCCCCGTGCGGTTTATGGCGTATTCCCTGCAGATGAGCCTGTGGGGTATCACATAGGGCGCTACTGCCTTGATGTGGTCGGGAGTGACGAAAGCGCTGCCGTTTACAGCCGCATAAGCCTGGGACATCTTCTTGAGCGCAAGAAGTCCGCGGGGGCTCAGACCGAGCCGTATCTTCTCGCTGCGCCTTGTTGCATCTCCGAGCTCACAGATATATTCCGCGGAAGCTTCACCGAGTTTCACATTGAGCGCCTCCGAGGCTGCAGCCCCGAGGTCGTCCTTCGTGAGTACCGCGCCGATATCATCTATGGGGTGCTTCTCACCTATTGCCGCAAGCATTTCGAGCTCACTGCTCCTTGCGCTGTAGCCGAGGTGGAGACGCACGATGAAGCGGTCGAGCTGCGCCTCGGGAAGAGGGTAAGTCCCCGCCGTTTCCACCGGGTTCTGGGTAGCGATAACGAAGAACGGAGCAGAGAGCTTGTACGTCTCGCCGTCAACGGTGGTCTGCTTTTCCTCCATGCACTCCAGCAGTGCGGACTGGGTACGGGGAGTTGCACGGTTTATCTCGTCCGCCAGAAGTATATTTGTAAACACAGCTCCCCTGCGGAACACGAACTCCTGGGTTTTCATGTTGTAGAAGTTGATACCCGTGATATCCGACGGAAGCAGGTCGGGTGTGAACTGGATGCGCCTGAATTCGCAGTCCAGCGACTTTGCGGCTGCACGCGCAAGCATAGTCTTTCCGGTACCGGGCACGTCTTCGAGAAGAACGTGTCCCCCCGCGAGCATAGCCGCGCAGATCACGCGTATTTCCGTTTCCTTGCCTTTTATCACTCTGCCGATGTTGGCGGTGAGCTTGCTGCAGAATTCCTGTGCGGTCATAAAGTCCTCCGTATCAAAAGCGTTTATGGGGATAATAGTATTATTCCCCCGCCGTCAGGCGGGGGAAAGTGCTTATACATTGTAATACTTATCGTAGTTTACAAGCTCGTCGAGCATCTTGTCGAGCTTCTCGGGGATCTCATCGTCCTTGAACTGGCAGGTGCCGACTTTCTTGTGTCCGCCGCCGCCGTACTTGAGCATGAGACTTCCGACGTCAACATGGCTCGTCTTGTTGATAACGGAGTAGCCTACCGCTGCGGAGCAGCCCACGCCGCCCTTGCCTGCAACTATCCATGCGGAGATATTCTGCTCGGGGTAAAGGCTGTAGATCATGAAGCGGTTGCCGGTATAGATCGGGTCAACGCCGCGGAGATCCGTGATGATAACATCGCCCTTTATGACGGTATGCTCGTGAACCATCTTCTTGAAGAGCTCGCTCTGTTCATTATAGACTGCGATACGTTCCTTGATATCGGGCATATCGAGTATTTCCTGTGTGGTCATGCTGCGGCAGCTTACGAGAAGCTTCTCCATGAGCTGGTAGTTGCTTATGGTGAAGTTGCGGAAGCGTCCGAGACCTGTTCTGGGGTCCATGAGGAAGCCCACGAGTATCCAGCCCTTGGGGTTGAGGACTTCGTCAACGGTAAGGTTACCGCTGTCCACCTTGTCAACTGCCTCCATGAGGTCATCGAACTGCGGGAAGCGCTCCTTTCCGCCGTAATACTCGTAAATTATTCTCGCGCAGCTCGGAGTGATGCGGCTTTCGCCCTTGTACTTGCCCTCAAGCTCCTGACGCTCGAACTCACTTGAATGGTGGTCGAACCAGAGCCCGCAGCCCTCAACGAACGGAACGTTTGCAAGAACATCGTTTTCCGTTACCGGAACGAGGCCGTCCTGGATATCCTTCGGATGTTTGAAGGTAAAGGTGTCTATGATGCCTGCCTCATAGAGCAGAGCACCGCATGCAAGTCCATCGAAATCCGAGCGGGTAATAAGATTCATGATAAAGTCCCCCTGTTTATTGTCATTTATGATAAGAGCCGGAAAGGCTGCAAAATAGTTCACAATAATTATATCAAAATTTTTTACTTTTTGCAACCTTTTTTTATAAAAATAGTGAAATTTTCATAGAAAATCTTTTCATTGCCGTAGCGTCGGACATAACTTTCGAGTAAACCGCCGCTGCATAGCGGTACACGGCTTCCCGTTCGTCCTCGCTCACCGGGGCGGTCTGCGGGTCGCCGAACTCGGCTTTCTCGAATATCTGTATCACGTCCATGAGGAAGTAGTTGAGACCCTTGAGCTCTATGCTTCCGTCAACACGCTCGGCGAAATCGTAAAGCTGCTCGTTTCCGGGTACAAGACCTTTCATCTCCAGAAGCCTCATGGTGAAGCGGTACATCAGAGCCGCGGCTTCCGAGGGAGGAAGCTGGCGGAAGCTCTTTATCATGCGGTCTTCCGCCGCGGCAAGGTTACGGAAGAACAGCACGACTACCGCACCGAGAGCGATTATGACGATCATCGTTACGATTATCGGAAGAAGCCGCAGCCACAGGTCGCTTCCGTCGTCCCGTACCGGCTCGGAAACGCTGCCGGAGGGAGCGGAAGTATCCTCCGGCACAGCGGTATCCTCCGGGGCAGGTTCGGTGGTCTCGGCTTCGGAAGCCTCCGTTTCCGGCTCGGGAGCCGCAGTAACGAGGGTGGTCCCGGAAGTCTCCGATCCGGCAGGCTCCGCCGAGTCGCTCTTCCCGAGAACGGTCTCCGCATAGCCCGGAACCTTTTCGGTAGGGTCGAAGGGGAGCCAACCTATACCCCTGAAATAGACTTCCGTCCACGCGTGGAGCTGGCGCTCGGTAAGGATCTGGCGGTAATTTCCGTCCGCGTCCCGCTCGCCGCCCGGGTATGCAACATATCCCGTGACGTAGCGTGCAGGCACCCCGAACTGACGCAGCCCGAGGGTCATCGCAGTGGCAAACAGCGCACAGTGTCCGGTGTGTGTCTCATTCAGGAACGTGCCAAGCATATCCTCGTCGCTTCCGTCGGCGGAAAGTGAGTAGGTGAAGTTATCCCTGAAATAGTCGCAGAACGCGTTGGAAAGCGCGTATCTGTACTCGTTGTCGGAGTAGTTCCCCTGCGGAACATAATCCCTCGCGACAGTCACCGAAAGCTGTTCCGCCGCAGGGTCGGCGCTGTACTGCTTGTACATCTCCTCCACAAAACCGCGGTATGCGGTTATACCGTTTATATAATCCCCGGAGGTCATGTCCGGCGCAAAGATATTGCCGTTGGTGAGAGCAGCGGATTCGGCTCCGCTCCCCGCTGTCCCGATGATGTCCGAACCGAAGATACCGGATTCCATGGCAGGAGTGAGGGCAAGACTGTCGAAGGTCTTGACAAAGCCGTTTCTCGTGCGGAGAACGAAGTCTCCGAAATAGTCATATTTGTCGCTTGCCTTGTAGCTAAGCTCAAAAGGCGCTACGGGCTGGAAAACCACCCTCGTATTGCGCATATAACGCACCGACACCATCTGCAGCGGCATAGCGCTTTCCGGGTCGATGCCGCTCTTTGTGTCCCAGGCAAGGAACCGCCTGAACACCTGATATTCGGCTTCCGGGTAGAAGTCCCCGCCCACAAGCCGGTTGTACCTGTCGGCGTACTGCGAAACGCTTGTCCACGAGTTGCCGGAGTAGTCCACGCCTATGTCGCCGCGCAGATACACGGGGATATCTCCCCGGGAAAGCGTGACTTCAAGCACGGGACGATCGCTGTCACCGGGCGGTCTGAGGCTTATGCTGCCGGAGACTTCACCGTAGCTGTCGGAGCTGAAATAGCCCCGGTCGTCCGCCTTGCCGAAGGTTATGCCGAAGACGTCGCCTATGGTATTTGCAGTCTCGGTGCCGATAGCGGTTATCGTGTCGAAGAATTCCTGGTAGTTTATTCCCTTTCCTTCGGGGATAATAAAACCTGCGCCAAAGAACACAAGCGCCGAGATCACCGTCATAGCGATCATATTGCCGGAATAGCGGTGATAACGCTCGGCATCGCCCGATACTTTCTTCCCGAGAGTAAGGAGCCTCGTGCGTTTACGGTAGTCGTGATCTGCCCGCAGATCCGATAGGTGGGCGGAAGTAAGGCTGCCGTAGATGAAGCCGCTGTCGAGTTCGTAGCTCGAACGAACTGCTTCAAGCCCGAAAACGGCGACGACAAAAGCAATGTAGGACGGGAAATATGCGGCTATCTCCGCTGCAACGGCGGGAGCGGAGATGATCGTGACCGCAAGTGCGGGGACGGTGAAATGAAAACGGGTGCGCACCGCCGAGGTGAATAGCACCGAACAGAGCACCGCAAGCGCTATAGCTGCCCAGAAAACGGCTGTGTGCATTATCTCCGTCTCTGCGGAGCTCCCCCGGAGCCGGGAAACGTTGTGGATAAACCACTCCCCCGTGTGGAGCAGGCGGCTGTCGAGTTTCAGCATGAGCCAGTCCCACAGATAGGTCGAAAGCAACAGTATCTTTTCGCGAAGTATCCAGAAAACGCCTGCGGAAGCAGCCACGACTGCGCCGTAGATTATCGCGGGCGGAAAGAATGACGCAAGGATATAGACCGCGCCGGAAGCTGCAGCAGCGGCGGCAGCGGGGATATACCCCATGCCCTCATAGCCGTAGAGATCGCAGAAGATCATGACGAAAGACCCTGACAGAATGCACAGCAAAACAAGCCTTGCCGTCAGCAGGAAAGCCGCGGAAGGCTGGTCGCCGAAATATTCGTCGTGCAGCACCTTTTCGTCGCTGCGATATTTACCGAATCTCATCTGATCTGTTTTCCCGAAATACAGGAGCTTACGGCTCCCTTAGACTGAACGATCCATCGAGTTCCTGAGCGAGAGCGAAATGTCGTCGGGATCTATCGTCCATACCGACGCGTTCTTTGCTGCATTCACCTCTGCGGTAAGCGCGGCGTCCGGCCGCGAGGCGGTGAGGTATATGCGGATCTCGCCGCAGGAGCTGCCGACTGCGCGCTCTATGGCGGCAAATGTGTCCGCGTCCATCTCCGTGGTTATGATGAACAGGGGCTCGTTGCCTGTGAGGTATTCCGCAGTCCGCGGCACAAGCGTTTCCGCTCCCTTCCCCGCTTCCGTCACCGGTATCACCGAGAAAAGTGACAGGAGCTTCTCGTAATCGTCGTTTTTTGCGGCGGAGAACACGTCCGTGCGTCCGTCGCCCGTTCTGTATATGTTCACCGCGGTGCGTCCGTCGGTGATTATCTTTCTTGTGAGCGCGAGAGCCGCTTCAACTGCGGCGTCTGCGGAGCGCAGGTCGCTGTCGTTATCCTCTGAGAACGAATGGATATCCGTGATGATAAGTGCGCTGCTTCCGAGGTTCTGTTCCGACTGCTTCACCATAAGCTCGTCGTGCTTTGCCGAAAGTTTCCAGTGGACGTGCTTCATCAGGTCGCCGTCCTCATACTTCCTTACCGACGCGAAAGAGCCGCTCTCCATAAACGATATCTTCGTTATACTGCTGTCGTAATCGTCGGTGCAGAGTGCGCTCGTCTCGTCGAGGAGTATCCGTCTCGGTGTGACAATGACCGTGCACATCGGCGCTCTTCTCATACGGAACCGGAATATCCGCAGCAGGTCGAATATCTCCGCCCGCTCTATCCCGAGCACATATTCGCCGCGGCATCGTATATACCCGTCGAAAACATACTCGCTTTTTCTCAGTGCCCCTGTGCTCAGCACCAGCCGCCTGCCCTCGATGACATTCCCGTTCCTGTCGTGGAACGTGCCTATTATCATCATGGGCGAGACCGGTATTATGAACCGGTTTATCACCCTCACACTTATCCCGAAATCCTGCAGCTTGCCGACGTACTCGGAATCCGGAGTGACCTCAAGCTTCAGCAGAAGCCCCGATATCACCATGAGCAGAAGTGTCACCAGCGGCAGCACCGCCACTCCCGCGAACAGCACGAACGTAAGCTTGCTTTCATACGCAAGCGCGAAGGCAAGTGCGCCGATGTACAGGACAGCGTATAGAAATCTGTACTTTGCCAAATCCTACTTACCTCTCGTAAACGGCGGTTTTACTGTCTTTATAACGTCCCGCAGAACGTCCATGGTGTCCGCGTGCTTTATCTTTGCCTCCTGGGACAGCCGTATCCTGTGCGGGAGCACGAACGGCGTCATTCTCAGCACGTCCTCCGGTACAACGTAAGCTCTGCTGTTCAGGAAAGCATAGCTCTGCGCCGCTCTCATGAGCGCCAGAGAAGCGCGGGGGCTTGCGCCCAGCTCTACAGCGGGGTGCACGCGGGTACCTGCAACTATCTCAACGATGTAGCGATACACCGACGGCTCTATGTTGGTGTCCTTCACGTCCTCTTTGGCCGTGAGGATATCCTCTCTCGTGCAGGACGGTATCACGTTATCGAGCGGGTCGTTCTTCTGCCTGCTCGCTATTATGCCGACTTCCTGCTCAACGGTGGGATAGCCCATTGATATCTTCATCATGAAACGGTCGAGCTGAGCCTCCGGAAGCGGGAATGTACCCACATACCCCACCTCGTTCTGGGTCGCGATGACCATAAACGGCGACGGGAGCCGGTGTGTGGTCCCGTCAACCGTGACCGTCTGCTCTTCCATAGCCTCAAGGAGCGCGGACTGGGTCTTCGGAGTAGCACGGTTTATCTCGTCCGCGAGCAGTATGTTTGTCATGACCATACCGGGTCTGTATTCAAAATTGTCGGTCTCTTTATTGAGCATAGTGAAACCGGTGATATCCGAGGCGGTGACATCGGGTGTGAACTGAGCGCGGCGGCTCATAAGCCCGGCTGCCTTGCCCATAGCCGTGGCAAGGGTGGTCTTTCCCGTGCCCGGCACGTCCTCTACGAGCACATGACCGCCCGATAGCAATGCAATAAGAAGCATCGTTACCACATCGCGCTTTCCGACTATTACCTTTTCTACTTCATCGGCTATCTGCTGTATCTTCCTGTTATGGATCATTTTCTATTCCGTTTTCCTTTATATAAAATTGTCTGACACGACTTCTGAACATACACATATATTATATCACTATTCAACAATTAAATCAACCTTTTTATGCTATCTGTCATCATTTTGTAATAATTTAGTTGCAGACAACCATAGCGGTGCATAAAACCGGCGGCTGTGATTTGTGCAGTCTGCCGAAAATGCAAAAGGCTATTGACATACTACGACAGACGTGGTATTATAATACTACGGCAGACATAGTATTGCCTGTCGTAATATCCATTACCGCCGCGCCGCTGTCCCTCTACATCTCTGCGGCGCGGTACAGGCTCCTTCGCCGCTGAAAAAAACTCAGCGGCGAAACGGTGCCGTATCTCAACGGAGGTGATAATTTGATAAGCAGCGATATTATCCGCGGCTATACCGACACCATGATACTCTTCATAATGTCCCGGGGAGATTCCTACGGGTATGAGATCTCCAAGCAGATAAAGGAGATATCCGAGGGCAACTATGTTATGAAGGAGACAACGCTTTACTCTGCACTGACCCGGCTGGAGAAGAACGGCTTTATCGCGTCCTACTCCGGACTTCACGACGGAAGAAAGCGGACGTACTACAAGATCACGGAGGCGGGAACTGCATATTACAACGAAAAGTGCAGCGAATGGGAACTAACGAAGAAAGTCATAGACAACTTTATTGAAACACAGCAGGAGGAATAAAAAATGGAGATCATAATGAATTACATCGAAAGCCTGTTCGCGGGCGTTCCCGTGAATGAGCAGACCAGACGGCTCCGGGAGGATATCACCGCGAATATGTCCGACAAGTACGATGAGCTCATCAAGGACGGAAAAAGCACCAACGAAGCGATCGGCACAGTCATATCCGAGTTCGGGAACATAGACGAGGTGCTCACAGAAATGGGGATAGACCGCACCGCTTCCCCTGTCGTTCAGACCGAGGATCCTGCCGCGATACACAAGAACCGTATCCGTCTTTTCGGTGCTCTTGCAGGCGTCGGCACGGGTGCACTCACACTCGGCGCTTCGTTTGTTTCGGGTCTTGGAATAAGAGGGTACGGCGCAACGGGGATCGAATATTTCGGTCTGATCTTTGTGCTCACGGGAGTAATGATGCTCATAATATCGCTTCTTGTCCGGACGAGGATACTTGTGAACGCAGGAAGCATCTCCGAGACTTTACTGCCGTTCCTGAGGGCTTCACGGGATAAAAGTCTTTTCCGCCATTTCAGAATGCAGATGATATTCGGCGGTATTCAGATCGGCTCGTTCCTGATATTCGCGATCTCGGATATGTGGAGCAACTATTCCTTTAACGGCACGATATTCATGGTCATTGCGGTCTCGTGTGCATTCGGCGCATCGGTCCACGTTCTTCTTACGGAAAGGATATATATGCGTATTCTCGGCGAGGAGCTGCCGCGCCCCGGTGTCAGCAGCATCATCGGCTTTGTATCTGTACCTTTCTTTGCATTCGCTGTGATATTCTCCAAGTTTGAAACTCGTTTCAGCGGAGGAGATGAAGCGGCTTGCATCATGTGGGCGTTTGCTGTTCTTTACATGGTCGCTCATGTCATCGGCGTTATGTTTGACGCGACCCGCAAAAACTACGAACGTCAGTCCGCCGCTGCGGCGCCCTCATCAAAGTAGCGCGTGCAGGGCTCCGCCCTGCACCCTCAGCGCGTCTGCGGACGCGCGTGCGGGGCTCTGCCCCACACCCCGGCAGGGCTTTGCCCTGCACCCTCAGCGCGTC
>JAGBMA010000054.1 GCA_017635095.1 Ruminiclostridium sp.
AGTTGGTGTTTATCACAGCGTACCGCTCTTTATGTCAGTTGCCTATAAATGCTGCACCATTCATGATATGCTGGAGCTTGAATTTACGAAAATGCTTGAATATGACATCAAGCTTCACAGGTGCAAGAATTGCGGACGGTATTTCATTGTTAAAGGAAATTACAATGCGGAATACTGCGACCGCATCCGCGAGGGTGAAACCCACACTTGTCAACAAATCGCGGCGCAGAAGAAATATGAAGAAAAGCTCCGGGACGATAAAGCTGTCGGCGTTTTCAGAAAATACTATAAGCGCTACTATGCCCGCAAGACAGCGGGAACAATAAAGCCCGATAAATTCCGGTTATGGAATTATCAGGCTTGCGAAAAACGCGATATGTGTCAGAACGGGGAGATCTCGCTTGACGAGTTTGAGGAATGGCTGGAGGGGAGTTTTAAGAATAGGGAAAAGAAATAAGCTGATATTGAATTAATTTTCATCTTAGTGTTCATTTTAATTTTGTCAAAATGTTTATAGTAGTTTCAATACTGATTACAATAAAAATGTCAATTAGCAAAAGAATTAACATCATCAGAATTATTGGTATTTCAATTTTATAAACAGGCATAAATGTCAAATTGTTCATTCCCGACATAATATCATCGGATCCGTAGAGCATAAGATATTTTGCTATCATTGTCAGAAAGAAAAAGCCTGTAGATATAAATGATAATGTAATGCCGTATTTTATGCGATATATCAATAGCTTTTTATTCCCAAACACAAATGATCTTGACAGATTATCAAATCCGCTTATTTTATCAGAGACAATAGTAGGAACTGTGAGAAACAGAACAAGAATCACGGATACAACAATTGAAATATAATTTGCGTCTATTATTTTTTTATATCCGGTATCATATATAAGCTCTGTGTTTGGATTATTCTTCAAAGCTGTATATTGATTGACAAAACGGGCGAACGAGCGATCCCCCATAAGCTGTTGTGATAATATGGCGTACTGTGAATTATAGTCGCTTCCAGACAACTTTCCTTGAACAAATGCTTCCGACAGCTTAGTCATATCCGCTCTCACTCTGTCAAATCTTTCCTGTTCGTTGTTTATAAAATCCGCAGTTTTTTCGGATATTGCACCGCCGCCTGCTCGTATATAGTCAGCATACATCATATCGTCGATGTCAAATGGACGTTCAATGCTGAATAACCATAGTGAATACCCTGCACAGAAAAGCAGTATTATCACAATACCTTTCTGAGAGATCATAATTCTGTAGAACTCATTCTTCCATATTTTGTCGCTGACCTTATTAGATTTATGCTGTACAGCTTTCAGCTCTGCCGGAGCCGAGCTTTTTCTGTATATCATTACTATAACGCAGGATAAAACCACGCTTGTGACTACACAGGATATAACAGCTATCAGAGCGTTATTTATCGGGCTTCCTATAATGTTTATATTCAGATAATTCCCGAATAAAGCTGCTGGGTCCGAAAGTGCGAACGGACTTGCGAATTTTACAAGTGCTAAAGCAGAAACGCTGCTTATTCCGTAATACTGAATTGCAGTCAGAACACAAGCGGCTGATGTAAATAAAACAGCGAACTGCTTTTCTGCAAGAAGCGAAAACAGCGCAGTGGCAGCGCCGAAAACAGAAACGGCAATCGTTTTGAGCAGTAACATTATAAGCGAGAATGTCAGAACAGATGTGTTGAGCGTCGTATTGTAATATCCTGCCAGTGAGCACAGCGGACGGAAAAGATCGCCAAGTCCGAATCGGATACCATTAACAATTCCTGCTACCGCTGTTCCGAAAAACAGCATTATAAATGTGACTGCAGGAATTGTAATTATCTTAGCAACTGCGAATTTCACATTACCGTATTTCAGCGAAAGTGTCAATGAAGTTTTTCCGTTTTTCTCATTTCCGAAAAGAATAAGCGCCGATAACAAGGTAATAACAAGAGCCGCCGTATCGACAGCGTAATTGCACAGCGTTCTTTCACAGCCGTCGCTCGGAGAATAGGGTGGAACGACAGCCTTCATCGGTTCATACGCCGCCTTGATAGCACGGGAGTTTTCCTTATCAAAATTACTGCCGATTATTGACAGCAACGTATCGTTTCCGTCCGTGATCTCTCTGATATGCGCAGAGTAATCAACGATATCGAGAAAGCAGGAATATTCTCGCTTATACAGGTTCAGCCGTTCGGATACCTCGACTGAGTTTCTGCTTGAATTTTTATATTTTTCAATATATTTTGCCGCCCGTTCATCATTGAACGCAGGATTTTCCGGTTCTCCCCACAGAAGCGCGTCATATATTGTCAGTTCAAAAACTCGTTCTTCGAGCTTCTCGCCGGTACTTACTTCGGTAAGTCCGGATATATCCGTCCGCAGCTCGTCATACGCTGACTGCGAGCTTTTTTCTATCGGCAAAACAGCGGAATAAACAATAATTCCCGCGAACAATATCAGCATTGTTATTACGAAATTCCTGCGGGAAAGCAGCTTTAAAATCTCATTATGTATCATTTTCCTCTCCGAACAGCTTCATATACAGACTTTCTATATCTTCACAATTGTTTCTTCCGATAAGCTCACCATTCGTACCGCTTTCAATGATCTTTCCGGCATTCATTATTATTATGCAGTCAGCCTGTGCTTCAATATCCGAAACTATGTGAGTGGATATTATAACTGTCTTGTTCTTTGAATAATCCCGGATCATATTTCTGAATATGACACGCTGGCGCGGATCAAGACCGGCGGTAGGTTCATCGAGAATAAGAATATCCGGACTGCCGAGCATAGCCTGTGCAAGCATAAGCCGCTGCTTCATTCCGCCGGAAAAGCCACCGCATTTTTCTCCTTTGTTATCGTAGAGCTCAACTTTTTTCAGCAACTCCGATATTTCGTCGTCGGTGTTTTTCAAGCCCTTCAAGCCGGAGATATATTTCATGAAGCGCAGTGCGGAAAAGCTCTCGATAAGCGCACTTTTCTGCGGCATAAATCCGATGTGCGAACGATAATCATCGCCGAGCTCAATGATATTTTTATCATCAAGAATAACACCGCTGCCCTTGTCAGCTTCAATAACTCCCGCGATGATGTTCATAAGTGTGGATTTTCCTGCGCCGTTTGGTCCGAGAAGAGCGTATATTCCGCTTGAAAAGCTGTAAGTAAAATCGTTCAACGCGAGCTTATTTCTGTAATGTTTCGATACATTTTTGAGTTCAAGCGTCATTGTTTTATCTCCAGTTCTCTAAATTCGGGCGCGTCGGAAAAATAGCTTTCTTTGGTGCAATAGTAATATGGGTTCGTTTCGTTTGAGTAATCGCAAACATAATAATCGCGGCTTTCAAACGAGATGCGCTGGCTGAACGGCGCAGACTTCACGACAGTGCCATTGTACAAATAAATATTATTATCGTCATAATAGATCAACCCGTCCTCGGCGGCGTACATACCGCCGCATTCCGCTATATAATCACCTCTGACATCATACAGCGAATTTCCGAGCATATACCAGCAGCCTACCGGAGACGTAACATACCATTCCATTTGTGAATCACTTTCAGAAACGCTCCCGTTTCCTGCACTTATTTTCAGTGTTTTGCGGAATTTCGTCCTGCTGTAATCCGAATTTTCGTCCTGCGCGGCGGCTATCCTGTCCTCGACGGACTCAAACTCGTATTCCTTTGTATTACCGCTGAAATGGGCGTAGAGCGTATTGTCATACACTCCGTAAAGCTGCATATAGCAATCGAAATATATACCTGTTTCGTACAGTATAGAATACTCGTCGTCGCTCAGATTGTAACAGCCTATCTTATAATTGGTCATTCCGTTAGTGCTGTAGCCATATTTTGTCTTTGCGAGCACCGACTCCATCAACAGTATATACAGCTTATCTTCATACAGCTGTACACCATATACCATTGGGGAGACATATTCCTCTTCATCTCCGTACCTCTTGAATTCAATGACAGTTTCGCGTGAGCTTCCGTTTTCCTCGCATCTGTACAGTCGGGACGAATTGTCGGCTCCAAGCCCGAAGAAATAGAGCTTGCCGCCGTATCTGAACGGGTATGAGAGTATCTCGTCCTTTATGGTCGCAGTACAGTTTTCGCTGTTTTTGTCATGCTTACAGCCCGGAACAGCGCAAACGGGTGTACTTGCTCCCGTATCGAGATCGTAATATGTCAGTTTTCTTGATGATATTGTCACATAGCAGTTATTATATACAGAGCCTTGCGCCGGTACGAATTTCAGAAAAGCTTTATCCGTCTTGCTGCTGCCCGAGCAGGCGGAAAGAATGAGCAGCGAAGAAATGCACAATGCCGCGATCTTTGACCATTTCATAATTCTATCATCTCGCTGTACAGCTTTATTGTTCTGATGTTGTTTATATCTATTATTTTCCCTCTTGAAGAAAGGAATATCACATATTTTCTGCCGCCGTCGAGCTCCTCATATTTTGACAGAACAGAGTTTCCATATCCCGAAACATCAATGACCGAGTCATCCTTGCAGATAAGATATAGCGGCATTTTATGCATTTCGCTTACAGCTTCAAATGTTATATCGCTGTCTGTTTCGGCTTCAACGACCACTCCGAACGGGCTGATACGAATATTATTTACAGTGATCCGCTCTCCGGCACGCAGTTTTTTTGTCAGCGACGCATCGATATCCAGACGCAGCTCCGGATGATCGTCAAGCCCGATATCAAACGCAGCGACAGTCGCTTTTTCCGGACGGATGAACTCGGTCGAAAGACGCGCGCTGTCATAATGACCTCGCTGGCTGATCTCTGCCTCATATCTGTATGAAATGCTGTTTTCGCTGACGGATATCATATCGCCGTAACCGCCGAGGCTGATCCTTTCGTCGTTCGCATAAACAGTGAAATAAACAGGGTTTTCAAGAAAAGGATCGTATTCTTCCGACCGAGGATCGCATTTTCTTGAAATGTCGTCGTTCAGCTCATTTGTGAATGTCAGATCATACAGAATATCGAGCCTTGTCCCGTCAAATGCATAGCCGTCGATGTGCATGGTATAATCGCCGTATTTCACGGTCTCGTTCAGATTATGCGAAAGAGTCCGCAATATCTCATACTCTCTTTCGCGGGCGGCGGCGATATCGGCTTCATCATAGTTTATCTTCCCGAAGAGCTCAGGATAAAAAGCGGTAATATCCCTGACTCCGGGCGAGCGGGTTTCCCTGACAGCTTCAAAGCTCCGTGAAAAAAGCGACGCTATATCCCAGTCCAGTGCCGCACCGACCGATATCGTCCCGATAAGCACCGCAGCGATCATTACCGCGGCGGCGGCAGCGTGGCTTCCGAAACGCTTTTTTTTCGACGACGCTGTAACTTTCTCTCTGACAGTTTTGATAAATTCGTCGTCATTGCGGAAGCGACCGTTTTTAAGTATCTGTAAGTATGAATTGCCGAAGAAATCCTTATATTTCATTTTTCCTCGTCTCCCTCGTTCCTGATCAGCTTTTTAAGCTGCTTTCGTCCTCTGCTCAGCCGCGCGAATGCCGTGGCTGTGCTTATTCCGAGCGTTTTCGCTATCTCTTCTGCCGAATAGCCTTCATAATAGTACATGTGAAGCACTATACGATTGTTTTTGCTTAACTTTCCCATTATATCAAAGAAGCGGTCACCTACATCGTATCTGTCGTTATGGATAAGCTGTGAAGCGCTTCCGAGCGGCTCGGAGAACCGATACCAGCGCGAAGCGAGCAAGGATTTTGATCGGTTGACCGCGCATCTTATCAGCCATGCTTTTATGTGTTCTTCGCTTTCAAAGCTGTCCTTGTGCCTGTAAAACCTTATAAATACTTCCTGCGCAATATCATCGGCATCGCTTTCGTTCCTGACAAGGCAAAGCGCGGCTGTAAGCACATTCACACGGTATTTTCTGACATAATTTTCAAACTCTTCATCACTCATTCGCGCTTCACCTTCTTTCGGACGTCTCCGTATATAATACCCTGCGTGAACGGAAAACCTGACACAGATACAAAACTTTTTTAATATTTCGATAATAAAGCCCAATTTTCTGTACATGCAAAACTGTTTTTTAGCGTGATCCGAACCTGACAGACCTGTCATCGCATTATTTATCGTTCTCCGATAATGATAAATATAACTATAACATTCGCTTACCTCAAAATTTTACCTTTACTATATAGTCGGATAAAGATAAGGTTTTGTTAGATAAAAAATTTTGAAAAGATCAACTTTGTGAATATTGCACAAATCTATTTGCGAATAATATAGTGCCGATTACCTGAACTGATATTCTCTATTATAGTGCAACAGCCGCACATTGATATGTACGGCTGTAATATGTGGGGAGATATGTGATTTTAAGCGGATTTTTAATAAAGATGTTTTCATATTGTTGATATGCTCTCATGCGAGCTTGTAGGTACCGTCCTCTATCTTGGCGAGAATGTCCTCGTAGGGCATGGGCTTGCCGTAGAAGTAGCCCTGAAGCCTGCCGCAGCCCGCTTCCCGCAGGAAATCCACAGCTTCCTGAGTCTCGACACCCTCGGAAAGTGTCTCCATGTTGAGCTTCTTTGCAAGATCTATGATCGTACCGATGATCTTGCGGGAATTTTCATTCCCGTTAAAGTTCTTGAGGAACTCCATATCTATCTTGAGCAGGTCGAAATCGAAGTCCTTGAGCACATTGAGGGAGGAATAGCCGGAACCGAAGTCGTCAAGCCAGATGACATATCCGCTCTTGTGCAGCCTGTCCATAGCCTGTTTGAGCCCCTGAACGTCCTGGGTGAGGGTGCTTTCGGTGATCTCAACGTGCAGATGATGTTTTGGGATACTGTACTTCTCCACAAGCGCTTCGAGCTCGCCAACTGCGTCCATGAGCTCGAAATCGAGACGTGAGAAGTTCATAGATGCCGGAAGTGCGGGAAGACCTTTGTCGAGACAGTCACGAAGCCGTTTGCACACCTGTTCGTAAATGCACAGGTCGAGCTTGTGTATCTGTCTTCCCTCTTCGAGGACCGGTATGAACACGCCCGGTGAAAGGAACCCGATCTTCGGATCGTCCCACCTTGCAAGCGCCTCACAGCCGCAGATAGTACCGTCCTCCGACAGCATCACGGGCTGGTAGAACACCTTGATGTACCCTTCCTTTACAGCTTCATCTATATTGTTGAGGACATACTGCCTGAGCGTATGATCCTTGTTCATCTTCTCATCATATTCGCGGTAGAAACACTCTTCCACCCTGACCTGCTTTGTTGCATAACCCGCACGATCTGCGGCGAGTCTCGGCTCGTTGGTACTGTCTCCGGGTGCATATGCACCAACCTTTACGTCGAGATAAGTCTCGGACGGGAACTCGGCTCTGACCTTATCCCGTACCGAAGCCGCACGGGCTTTCGGATCCTCCGAAGATGTAAGCGCAACGAAAAGGTCTGCGGAATCTCTTGCCGCAGGTTCACCGGCGAACTCCTCAACTATGATATGTCCGACTTTTTCAAGAAGTTCATCTCCGCCCTTGTAGCCATAGCGGTCGTTGTAGGTGTGGAAGTTCGCGATATCGAACATGAGGTACACCGGATTCTTACCCTCGGCAAGGCATTTCTCGGTGTATTTCTCTGCGTCGCTGTCGAACTTTCTCATGTTCGGGATACCGGTGACAGTATCGGTGACCGATGCGAGCTGGAGCTTATAGGACTTGGACGCGTCACCGTAGCGCTGGAAATAAACCGCAAGCTCAAGTATTATAACGATCAGTATGAACGTTATGTAGTTCACAAGGTCGCCGGACTCCATGACCACCTGTTCACCGGCCTTGTCGAAGGTGAAATTGTTGAGAAGATACACAAACCCGAAGCCGCAGACAAACGTGAGTATGAGCGAGGTGAACGGTCTCCAGACACAGATGACCGTGACATACATCATCATGGTGAGAAAGCAGGTCACCATTCTTCCTTTCGCGAAGTCCTTCATGGACGTTACAACACCGAAATACATCGCTATTGCAAAGAACGCGAATATCAGGAGCCGGCTGATCTTATTGAGATACCTGAACTTGTTCTTAAGATACAGCACACAGTAGATAAACAGAGCTGCCGCGGCTGCAAAAAAATACCAGAACGAGCTTGTATAGTGAAAGAACTCAGCGAGGCTCTCTACTTTTCCGGGAATGACCCACTGCACTATGTAGCGGACGATCATCCAGATCTCGACCATTGCGACAACAGCCGAAAGGAACATTGCGCTCCTCACATCGGCTTCCTTTAGTCTGTCCTCTATGTAGCGCGGATTACGGTATAATCCGAGGGCATACCTTATGGTTCCCCATATGCCCTTCTTTTCCATTATCTTTTCTTCTGCTCTGCTCATTTTTCCTCCAAAACATAAACAGCGTCCCATTATATCAAAAGCTTTATTGCCGCTGATACCGATTTACAGTTTTCTTTCTCCTGTCCCATACAGTATTGATTATACCACTCAGCAGCCAAAAAGTCAACGATTTACGGGCATTTTGGTACCGTCGGTGAGCGTGGAATGACCGGAATATCTCCTGCGGTATTCCATTGGGCTTTCGCCGCAGTATTTACGGAATGTTGCGGCAAAGTGACTGTAGCTTGAGAAGTTCAGGATATCCGAGATCTCGGTGAGCTTGCTGTCCGAATATCTTAGCATCTCCTCCGCCGCCTGCACGCGCTTTGCGGTGATGTAACCGGTTATCGTCATTCCCGTTTCGCGCCTGAACAGAACGGAAAGGTAAGAGCGGTTGAGTCCCGCGATCTCCGCGAGTTTTGTGCAGTCTATCTTTTCGTGCAGATGGCTCGATATATAGTCGATGCAGGCAGTGACCGGTGCGGGATATGAGCCCGGACTTTTCTTCGCTTCCGCTACCTGACCGGTGAAATACTGTATCATCTCACGGTGTATGGCGAAGATTTCTTCTTCGGATCTCGCCCGGTCGTATCTGCGGATATAAAGGTCGCTTGCATTATACGCCTGCTCCGGCTCCATACCGCCCTCTATTGCAAATCTCGTCACCAGCGTTATATTGCATATGCAAAGGTAAAGCAGGTTTCTGAGCGGGTCGTCCGAGAGATGTCCCATGTCGTCGGAGTGTATCATGGCTTCCGCTTCTTCGGCCGCGCGGGGGTCTCCGCTTCGGATATATTCGTACTGGAGCATCTCCTTGCTGTACCGGTGATGATGAAAACTGTTCTCGTTGTTGATGAAACGAAGATACGCTACCTTTGCGCCGATGTTCTCTTTCATGACCATGCCCTCCCCTGCCGTTTCCGTTATTTTAGCATATTTCACACTGCAAGTCAAGAACGGGAAGAGCGCATACAATTCTTTTCATCTGTTTTACGCGGTTTCGGGACAGTGTCTGACCCATTCCCGCAGCACAGAGATCCGTGCATCTGCAAAAGTATAAATGCAATACCGCACAAACTACAGGACGTAGTAAAGAAGGTTCCCAAAACGCCGCAAGGAGGCGGCGTATGCAAAAGAAACCTTCCAAATTGACGCACGCTATTTTTGCGGTATAGCCTAAAAAATACAGCCTGCCATTAAAAGGTTGAGGCAGGCTGTTTGTATTATTCCGCGTTTTTGAGCGCAAGCACTTTCGGAATGCGTTTTATGCGTATGAAGTCGGCAATGCTTATGATAAGATACGCCGCGAATACGAGCAGGTATTCCTTTACAAATCCCTGCGCCGGTATCACGAACGGGAACCAGCCGCCAAGCTTCATGAGTATGATCTTCCATACTATCCCCATTACCGCATAACCTATATACAGCGCGGCAAACTCGGTAATGAACACCACCGCCGCCGTAGTGACCATATACAGGAGCGCTATCTCCTTATTGTTGTAGCCGAGGATCTTGACCATGGAGATCGAGCGTTCGTTCTTCTCGATGATTATTTTGGTGAGAAGATACATGATGATAGCTGCCACGATCACGCAAACATACTGGAAATAGGTCATGTAAGCGCCCATTGAGTGGTCGAGCTGCTTTGTGAGCTTTAACATATCTTCCGATGTGATCTCTTTGGCTATGTATTTCTCATCTATGTCTGTGATCGGCGTATCGGACATATAACCGCTGAAATAGCCGTCGTCCTTGTCGAAAACTTTGTTGAATCTGTCGAGGGACATGAATGCCGCTATACCGGCGGAATAGTCGTAGATACCATATACGCTGAAAGTGTATTCCCTGTTCTCGTACTTTTCCGAGAGCGATATTAAGTCGCCGGCATTTATGCCGTACTTTTCCGCAAATGCCTTGGACACATATAATTCCGGGTGCCCCGTGCCGGCGGTATTCTCATAATACGCATCGTCAAGAGCGATGTATGCGCTTTCCCGGTCTATGCCATAGACCGAGACTTCCTCATCGAAGTTATCCGTTCTGTGCATGAGCGAGTACACGGAAAAACGCTCTGCTCCTTCGGTCTCCGTGGTTATGGTGTTTCCGTCGTCGTCTTCGTTGGATATCAGTATGACCTGATCCTCCGCGAACATCATATCCGACACCGAGTTCTGATAATACTTTAGCGTCTCCGGCATTCCCACAGCCATGGAAAGAAGTATCATCACAAAGGATATGCCCACGAACATCATTATGTAGTTAGGTATGTTCTGGATAAACACACGCATACGGAAGCGCGCGAAGAACTTCCATTTCGGGAGCCGCACTGCTTTTTTCCTCCGCGTTTTTTTCAGGTCATGCCGCAGGAACTGCAGCGGCGAAAGACGAAGCGTGCGGATTATCACAACAAGATTTATGACGATCATGAGAATGACGGGTATCACAGTTGTATTCACAAAAGCGTCCGGTGTCCAGAGTGTCTCGTATGTAGGCAGGCTGTAGCTGTTGTAGTACATGGAGATCACAACATATTTCATCAGTGTGTAACCGAGCACATTTCCCACTATCGCCGCAAGCGTCACTACGATCACCGGCGCGCTCATGTAATAGCGCACAAGCTCGCCCTTCGTATAGCCGGAAGCACGAAGCGTGCCGATAACGGAAGCTTCCTTCTCAAGAGCAGCATTCGCGGTAACTGCAAAGATAAACGCGAGCACTATCACAAGTATGTAAAGAAGCACGCCTCCCATTGATTCGTCCGAGCCCATGTCGTTCGGCGCAAACGTTATGGCATGGTTCGCGTAGGCGGGAACATAATCCTTGATCTCGGTCTTCTTCTCCGATACCGCAGTCTGGGTTATGAGCACCTTGAGGAAGTTGTCCGCAAGCTCCTTTTCGGCGTAAACGTCCGCGGGCTTGTTGTCATAGATGAAAGCATAGTTGATGTGCTCGGCTCCGGAGATACGCTTGTAGCCCTCGTCTGTAGTCATTGCAACATTGAACGTGAGCGCGTCGAACATGGTGTCCGTATTGTTCTCGTAAAGCGTCGTGTAATCCACAAAAGCCGCAAGACCAACGACGGTGAAATCCGTTCTCGCCACCCGGAGACTGTCGCCGACTTTTATGCCCACATTGTCCGCGTGCATACGGTCAATCATGATCTCATTCTCGTTCTCCGGCGCGCGGCCGTCAAGAATATCGTAAAGGTCGAACCGGCTGCGCTCACTATATACGCGCACAGTGCCCTTGTATCCTGCATCAGAGGGGGGCTTCTCCTCCACGTCCTTATAGAACAGCTCACACAGCTTCACCGGCACAGGGGCGGTCTCTTTGTCGAGATCGTATCTTTCCGTAAGCTCGGCGTATTCCTCGTCTATCTTTCTGTCGATCTCTTCGCGGGCTTTGGTCATAGCTTCGTCAAGAGCCGAAGTGTAATCTGCGGAAAGGTATGCGGATTCGAGCGCGGAACTTACCGCCTGCTCAAAGTACCCGGACATAGCCTCATCTATCGCGGCATCTATAGCTGCCTTACGCTCTTCGGCGCTGACTTCGAGCCCGAGTTCCGCCGCAGCATCGAACTGTGCTTCGACAGCCTTCGTGGCGCCCGAGATCACCTCTTCCTTCACCTGTTCGCGGACTTTTTCCTCCACAGCCTTTCTGACTGCATCCTCGACCTCTTTCTCCGCTTCTTCATATGCTCTTTCGCGGAATACCGCCACCACATCGGCAGTTTCTCCCGACTCTATTGCAGCGATCATACCCGCGTCCGCTTTTGCGGAGAGCTCGAAATGGCCGCTCTCACGGTTGAATTTCTCCACACCACCGTCGAGGGAATGCATCATACTGTTGTTCGCGACATACATTCCCGAGATAAATCCGATAGTCACAACGAGCATCAGAAATATCATAAGATAGCGCTTCCAGTCACGCGCTATATCGCGCCATACCCGCTTGTTCAGCGGATTTTTCGGGCGCTTCCCGAAAGATAACTCATTCTCCCGCATCATTCTGCCTCCTTACCATTCGAGCTCGTCGGCAGTTATTTTTTCCGTATTGATATCATCATGCCGTATCTTTCCGTCACGAAGCTTGATGACGTGATCCGCCATGTGACGGATAGCTTCGTTATGTGTTACCATGATGATCGTATTGCCGTATCTGGCGTTGACTTCGCCTATGAGCCGGAGAATCTCTTTCGAGGTGGTATAGTCGAGAGCACCCGTAGGCTCGTCGCAGAGAAGAATATCCGGGTTTTTGACTATCGCCCTGCCTATGGAAACACGCTGCTGCTGGCCGCCGGAAAGCTGGTTGGGAAGCTTATGGCGGTGCTCATAAAGACCGAGGGTCTTCAGAAGCTCGTCTATATCGAGGGGCGCGTCGGAAAGATATGCGCCGGTCTCAATGTTCTCCTTGACGTTAAGATTCGGTATAAGGTTATACATCTGGAACACATATCCGAGGTGTTTTCTGCGGTATCTTGTAAGGCTTTTCTCGTCCATTTCCGCGAGCTTGTCGCCGTTTATGTATATCTCTCCGTCATCTGCTCCGTCAATACCGCCGAGGATATTGAGCAGCGTGGATTTGCCGGACCCCGACGGCCCGAGCAGTACGCAGAACTCACCCTTTCCTACCGTAAAATCCAGTCCCCTCAGGACATCCTGTCTTGTTTCGCCGCTTCCGAAGCTTTTCTTCAGACCGCGGACTTCAAGAAACTTTCTCTCATTCTCACTCATAACAGTTCTCCCTTTGTATATGCATTGTTTCGTCGTTAGCCTTTGCTAACATACTGCATTATACCACTTATACTCCATTAAGTCAAGTATTTTATTTCTTGCAGCTGCGGAATTGACATATTATACAAAAAATGATATAATACATAGAATGATTATTTGGCCAGGAGAAGATCATTTTATGTTTGAGAAGATAAGAGATTACGCATTGTACGGCGATACGGACAAAAACAGCTACAACAGCATAAGATCAAAAATCGAGGATTCAAACCGCATAACCGCGCTTGTTTTCGCGTCGGTCGCCGCCGTGCTCATAGGAGTAATGCTTATACTTTCATTTTTCCTCGAAGGGTTTTCGGGATCAAGACCTATTTACATATTCGGTGTTATTTTTTCGGTGCTTCTCATAGCGGTATCGCTGTTTTCCCGCAAATTCCCGTCACTCACCTATCTTTCCGTGTATATGGCAATATCGGTGTTCATGATATACGGTATCGCTATCGCCACCGTCACCCGACCCGAAGAACAGACCGTCACGTTCATGGTAATGCTCATCTTCGTACCGCTTATATTCGTTGACAGACCCCTCAGAATGGCAGTGAACCTTATCTTCTACATCATTCTGTTCATAATAATGGCATATCAGACCAAGGTAAATCCGGTTCGTTCCGTTGACGTCACCGACGCGATCATATTCGGACTGCTTTCCATAGTTTCCGAGACTATCGTTTACAGGGCTAAAATACACGGATATGTGCTTGAAAACAGGCTCCACATCATGAGCGAAACAGACCAGCTCACCGGGCTCAACAACCGTAACTGCTACGAATGGCGGCTCAACACATACCCGTCTCTTTACAAACATTCCATATGCTGCATCTATATCGACGTGAACGGTCTCCATGAGCTCAACAACACCGCCGGTCACAAGGCAGGCGACGAGATGCTCAGAGATATCGCCGAGATCGTAAAGAACCAGTTCGGCCAGAAAGATACCTACCGCATCGGCGGCGATGAGTATGTCGCATTCACTCTTGACCTGACCGCCAAGGAAGTTGAAGACAAGATAGCCGTAATGAAAGACAAGATCGCCGAGCAGAAATATCATGCTGCGATAGGATACGAGTTCGTAGATGAGAAAAATGTGAACATGAGCAGCCTTATCGTAATGGCGGAATCAAAGATGTACAAGGATAAATCCGATTATTACAAACAGCACGACAGAAGAGCACGATAAACCGGACGATAACGGTGATTTCGGAGGGAGGATTTCTCGGAAATGGGATTACTTTTTCGGGGTTGCTGTGGTATAATTGAGAAGTAAGAGTAAACCCTTGGATTGTAAAGGTGGTATATCATGGAATGGGAAGAACAAAGGAAAATTCCTGTACGGTATTGGAGTAGAATTGAAATAGAGGAAATCGTAAAAGAATATGGAGTAGACAGAAATCGTTTCTATGAGTATTCAAAGACCGAATATCAAAAAGTGCTTAACAAGTTTTATTACTCATTTGCCGACTATGAAAAATTTCCTACTGTTCATTTTAACTACCTTTGGTTGAATTTGAGAAGCAATCTAAAAAAAGTGTTTTTTCAATATGACAATGACTGGTTTAATTTACTTGACAATATAAAGCAATACTTTATTCGCCGAAATATTCAAAAGTTGTTTTTGATATTATCTGATGGTTGGGTGTATGAAGGGTACATTGATGAAATAATAACTGTACTTTCTGAAATAAATGGTGTAATCGAAGATTTTTATATTGTTCCACCAAACTTCGATTCATTTGCCGTGTATTGTTCAGATGGTCAATGTGCAACCATTTATGAAAAATAATACTTGTATTATCACTAAACACATAATTATACTCATAAGCTGTGTGAGCGTTCTCCGCTCCGCAGCTTTTTTATTTTCCCCATAACAATTTCACGATAAGAAAAGTTTTATGGCGCACAGGGCTTCATGCGCACTGCGAATAGATTTTTGGTATCTGAGCGCGCTATAATATTATCGTGGGGCTTAAGTATAGGCTCAACTATCGTTGCCACAGATATCGCTGTATTCTTCTGCTTCTGCATAGCTTCCCTCTTTGTGGGACACAGGGCGAAATGAGGGACGTTCAGTCTCCGAGCCTGCGGTAAACGCGGGAGGCAAAATACACGATCACAGCCGCGAATCCGGCAATAATGATCTCAATTGCCCACATCGGTACAAGACCCGCCTGATAGAATACAATCGAGAAATCTGTAAGCGCGTGCAGAACTATCGCCAGCGGGTAAAGATACAGGTGCTTTCTGCTGCGCGCGGCTGCAAATACGAGCACAGAAAACGCGATATGTGCCGCTATTGACGGTATGCGCTCAAATACGCCGAGCAAACACTCACCGAAGGTCAGTATGCTCATAGGTGTGAGCTGCGCGGTCATCGCGGTGATCGTTGCTTCGTCCGCGCCTGCCGTTATCTGCGCACCCATTCCCATATTGATCGCTGCACCGAGAAAAGCCATAGAAAGCATCTGAAAACCGATATAAATGCTCTCGAAACCGCCGTGACCTATACCGTAAGAAATGGAGGAACGGCGGTTCTCATATTTTTTCAGAACGGTTTTAAACGCGATGAAGCGTCCGGTTTCCTCGAAAACTCCCGCGAGAACTCCCGCAGCGATCATGGTGTACCAGATGTTCCCGCTGATCGTTCTTGCAGCGGGGTTATCGTGCTGCAAAAGGAAATACGAGGGCGCGAGTTTCAGTATTATCGCGAAAAGCAGCCAGGTCACCGCTCCCACGATAACGGGCAGTATTTTTTCGTGCGTTTTCACTTTCCACACGATAAGAAGCACGATCGGTATTATCATCATGAGCAGGGACTGAACAACAAGTCCTGTTATCGCTTCGTCGGTAAAATGTATGTTATCCATTTTTATTCTCCTTTTCCCAGTCGGTGTATATCTGATGCGAGCCTTTTATCATCACCGCAAAGATCACGAGAAATATTATCATCATCGCTGCAAGTGACGGATATCCTCTCAGTACGATCCCCGAGAGTATTACTGCAACACCACCGAAAAATGTGACCGTCCCGCCCATTCTCTGGCAGCGCTCCCACACTTCCTCGTTCTTCATGCTCCATATTGTCCTCAGCCCCATAAGCCCGTTCATCTTCATTTTCGGCATAATATTCCCGAGCACCGCGAACAGTATTCCCATAAGTATAGCAGTCACAGAGCAGTACAGTTCTCCCTCCGTACCGCTTATACGCTCCAGTCCGCTGTACGCTATGCATATCATCACGCACTCCATGCCGAGCATCACCGCGCTTACCACCGTACAGACTATCCCGCAGATCTTCGCGTTGCCCGCGGCATGAGAAGCTTCTTTCTCCCCCGCCGCGGTTCGGATATCATTCTCGAATTTTCTGCGGAGCAGGATACCTGCTGACGTGATACCGATCACAACGGCTGTGAACAGGAACACTTCGTACTTTGAGCCGATACGGTCGGCTTCGCCGCTGATCCCGAAATGCACCGCGATCTGATCGGGCAGTATCTGTACCGCACCCACCGCCAATATCAGCGAAAGGGCGGCTATTATTATCAGAGCCTTATTCTTCACCGCCTGCCTCACCTGCTTTCATTCTGTCTGTACCGGCTCCGAACCGGCCGAGCCACATGATGACTTCATCGAAAACGCTTGTGTTGAGCTCATAGTAGATGAAATTCTTCTCTTTGTACTCAATGACCATGTCGGCTTTTTTGAGCAGTCTCAGGTGGTACGAAAGCGCCGCCGGAGTTATACCGAGCCTTTCCGCGATATCCCCCGCGTTCATTCTCCCGCCCCGGAGCATGGTAATTATATCCCGGCGCTGGTCATCGGAAAGGATCTTGAATGTTTCGGATATTTTCATTTTTGCAGTCACCCCGTATTGCAAAGTATTTAAAATTTTCTTTAAATAGATTATAGCATATTTTATCTCCGATGTCAACAGGTATTTAAAAATATTTTTAAATTGCAGATATAGTTCTCCCGTGTCATTGCATAAAAAAGGCTGCACCGCAGATATTGCGGTACAGCCTCTGATGCCGTCAATACTGAAATCGCCGTCTGTCACTTCTTTACTATCTTTGCAAATTCAAGGGCTTTTCCCACATCACCGTTCACCTTGAGCTTTCCGAAAGTGAAAGCGGCAACAGGGTCAAGCTTTCCCTCTATGAGCTTGCTAAGATTATCGGCGGATATCGTTATCTCGCAGTTTCTGTCATTGTAGGGGTAAGGCTCGACATTTATCCTGCCGTCCTTTACCTCGACATAGAATACACCGCCGTTATCTCCGGTAATGTTTATCTGAGCTGCAAGAAAACCTGCCCCGGAGACATCGGCTTTTTCTGCAATCGTTCTTACTTTTGAAAGGATCTCTTCAAATGTCATTGTTTTCTCCTCCTGCAGTCCGTATTGATTCCGGGCTGCGATCCTGTTTCACATCGTTCAGTATGTCAGACCATATCCGATGGGATAAAGTATCTCGTCTGTGTACCGGGTATTTTCGTCCAGCGCCGGTACATCTACCGGAAGCTTTCCGGTCGGTACATTTCCGCCTAAAACCGTTATCAGGACTGCCGGATAGTTAGGTCCGTAAGTTACCGTATTGCCGTCGTACTCTGTGGGAAGCACAGGCATCTCATTTCCGCAGTATCCGCACAGCAGGGCATCGGCTTCGGTGTATCGCGCGGTGTCATACGGAAAGTTCATGCTCATGACCACAACTTTTTTCCCGAGCCTGTGCGCTTCCGTGATAAGCTCGTCGGCAAACACCGCCTGCCAGCCGCGTTTCTCTGCCGAGTCCATATTCTCACGTCTGTACGTCTCTACTGCAAGGATAACAGCAGCCGATCTTCCGATAACATCTTCGTATTCACCGGCGCTCTTATCGGTGACGCAGCAGCTTTCCGCAGTCACGCTTTCCGGCACCGTACCGTCAGCCTTCAGCTTCTCAAGTGCGTAGATGATCGTGTTCTGATCTCCGTCGAACGGATAAAAGAACGCCACCATGTCGTTCTCCTGCAGTTTCAGCGGCAGTGTGTCATTGTCGTTCTTAACGAGCGTTACGGCTCTTTCCGCGATCTCAAGCTCCTTATCGTGGTGCTCCTTTGAGCCGACGATCGCTTTTGCGGCTGACGCGGCTTCATCGACATTCACCGGTTCGCTGCCTATGAGCCCCTTTTCCATTTTCAGGGAGATTATCCGCGTAACGGAATCGTCTATCTCGGCTTCGGATATACGCCCGTCTCTTACTGCACCGACGATCGCATCAATGTAATCACCTATAGCTTCAATACCTTCGTCATTCACAATATACATCGGTTCAAGAAGCATATCAACGTCTGCGTTTATCGCAAGCACCGCAGCGTCCAGAGGGTCGAAGTTGGCATCTATCGCGTCCATGATCATCGAGTCGGTTATCACTACCCCGTCATATCCGATATCCCCGCGGAGAATGCCGCGGACGATAGTATCGGAGAGGGTCGCGGGCAGTACCATGCTTTCTCCGCTCTCCGCCGAAATGTATGTGTTCTGCTCGATCTTCGGGAACTGGATATGAGCAGTCATCACCATGTCTGCCTTATCCGCCGCAGCGATGAATGGCACCAGCTCCGTCTCTTTCAGCTCGTCGAGAGTCTTGTCTATCATCGGAAGCCCGGTGTGGCTGTCGGTATCGGTGTCGCCGTGTCCCGGAAAATGTTTGACTGTAGAGATGACACCCTCGCTCTCAAGCCCGTCGATAAATGCATTTCCGAATCTTGCGACCATATCGGGATCAGATGAGAACGAACGCACGTTTATGACCGGATTGGCGGGATTGTTGTTCACGTCAATAACCGGAGCAAAGTCTGTGTTTATGCCGAGCGCATTCAACTCGCTCCCGATGATCGCCGCGGTATCGGATACGGCCTGCACATCGCCGGTCGCTCCGAGAGCCATGTTGCCGCAGGTCGATGTTCCGGTTGTGAGACGGTATATCGAACCGCCTTCCTGATCCGCCGCGATAAGCAAGGGGATCCCGTTTTCACCCGCCAGCGCCGCTTCCTGGATCTCCGCGGTAAGCTTCACGGTCTGTCCGGCATCTTTGATATTCCCCGTAAACAGGCATATTCCGCCGAAATCGTACTTTGTGAGCAGAGCTTTCTGTTTTTCGTTAAGCTCCGTTGCAGCGACAATGGCAGCGTCATCTCCCTCAGCTCCGTCTGTCCAGTGGCGGAACGTAATCATTATCATCTGGGCGATCTTCTTTTCAAGGGACATTCCCGCCGTTATGCTCTCTGCAGTGACCGGTGGATCATCGGAAGTATCCGCGGCAACAGAGGCAGCCGTACCTTCCGTAACTTCCGTCTGCGCTGCGCCAGTTCCGGGTGCGGCAGAGGTCTCTTCGGCTGCAATATCAGCCGAAGGCGCTCCGGTGGGAGCGCCGCAGCCGGACACCGCTATAACTGAAAACGCACAAAGCGCTGCTGCAGCTTTTGCTAATTTCATTCTATAGTGTGCTCCTTATCCTTCGGTTCACTGAGCGGAATCGGAAGACTCTCCTGCTGCAGCATCTTCCGCGGGGACGGGAGTGAAGTGATACTCGCCTTCCGTGCCGTAAGCGAGGAGTATTCCGTTATCGCCTTCTTCGGAGATCTTGACATCAAAGTTTTCGCCGGCATTGACCTCTCCTGCTTCGCTGAATGTAACGGTGCTCATAGGTCCTTCAAGACCGGCATCTGTAACGGAGACGTTTCCGCCCCAATAGATCTTTTCGTCGAAGTTGCCGTTTGCATACCAAACATTTTCATCCAAGTTGTTTGAGGTGCTGAGAAATGTGAGGGTAAGAGAGTTTCCGTTTCCGTCGGTGAATTCGCCCTCGCGTGTCCACCAGCCCTTTGCTTCCGCGATCTCTTCCTCGGTCGCGCCTTCAACGGATCTTACTACCTCAACGGGCTCAAATTCGGCTGTGAACTTCTCGGAAGTATCGAGAAGGGTTCCTTCGCCTGTCGGATCGTAATCGTAGATATCGAATGTAAGTTCAACAGTTCCGAGAGGCGGCAGTGAACCCGCATTTTCAAACATCACGCTTTCAAGAACGTGCTTTCCGGGGGTGATCTCAAAATCGCCGAACGCCATGTGTTCCTCGCCGTTAAGTGTGCTCTTGGGGATACGAACTCTGAGTGTCTTGTCGGAGCTGTTGTATGCATAAAGTCTTACTGTGGGGCCCCAGAAATCCGGTTCATAATCCGCGCCCTTGACCACTACCTTAAGTCCGTCCTTGTCGTAAGCCACATCGCCGGAGTCATCGTATGTCTGCTCAGCGCCGGAAGCGTCAGGATTCTTTACCGTAACTCTCTCTCCGTAAAGTGTCTTGTCCCCCTCTTCTCCGCAAACTACCTCAAGGGAGAATTCTATCTCGTTGATTTCGGAGAGACCGAACTGCTGGAGAACATAGTCGCCTATATGAAGCGAGTATTTGTTTGTGTCGTTTTCTGCGGGAACATTAAGGGCGCCGCCTATGTTAAGATAGCCTGTCTCATCTACTGTGAGCGTGTCGGGATCGAACATCCAGCCGTTGATGCTTGCTTCATGAACAAAAATAGTGAGCGGCTGACCTGTCTTGTTTGAAATATTCAGATCGAGCACAGGCTCATCATCATACTCCTCACAATCTCTGAAACCTCTTGCCGTTATAAAAACATCACCGGAGTCGAATACGACTGTTTCAGCCACAGTTTCCTCGGGAGCTTCTTCCTCTGTTGTCTCCGAAACAGAAGCTTCCGTCCCGGGAGCAGCGCTTTCGGATGCAGTCTCTGTCACTTCGGCAGATGTTGTGGTCTGTGTTTCCTTTTTTTCGCCGGAGCAGCCTGCCACACTGCAGACAGCCATGCACAATGCAATTGCGAATGTGATCTTCTTTTTCATACTTGTTTCCTTTCTGTTGACATTATATTTTTCTCGCACCGCGGAAACTGATCCCACGGGCGCACCTGTTGTATTATACCACATTTATTCATACAATGCAAGAATTGTTTTCGTGATAATACTGTGAAAAATTTTTCCTCCGGCATTGATTTTTACAGTAAAATGTGCTATAATGAAGTCATAGAGTTTGCACACGCTAACTGAAACACCCGGCTTCAACGCCGTTTTTTATAAAGGGTACCTCTAAAGATATGACTTTATACAAAACCCGTTCTGATGAAAGGAAGGAAACAGGAAATGAAAAGTGAGACAGGGGTCTGGGATCTTTACGCGCCGGTTTACGACATATTCATGCGTTCAAACAGGCGCGCTTACGAGCAGATGTACAGAAAGATCAGGGAAACGATCAAGGGCAGAAATGTGCTTGAACTCGCGGCAGGCACCGGACTTATATCCAAAAACACCGCAGATGCAGCGAAGAGCTATATTGCAACGGACTTCTCGGAAAATATGCTCAGACAGGCGCAGAAAGGATATGTTCCCGAAAACCTCAGGTTCCGGCGTGAGGACGCGTCTTTTCTCTCCTTCGACAGCGATACGTTCGATGTTGTCATCATAGCCAACGCTCTTCACATAATACCGGAGCCGGAAAAAGTGCTTAAAGAGATCGACAGAGTGCTTAAACCGGGCGGCGTGCTCATCGCGCCGAACTTCATTCATGACAATTCCGCAGTTCTAAGCAACATCACCTCGAAGCTCCTCACCGCCGCCGGGGTGGTATTTGAAGCAAAATGGGACGCATCGGCATACACGGAGTTCCTTTCCGCCAACGGCTGGAAAGTCACCTTCGACGAACAGCTCAAAGCGTCGATACCGCTGATGTATGTCAGCTGCACAAGAGCCGTAGAACCGTCGTCATACGAGCGTGTTGACCCGTTTGCAGGCTACACACCTGCCGCAGATTACAAGAACTGGGTGCCCAACGGAATGATCGCGGCATTCTGCGCGGGAACGGGTATTGCCGCAGCGGGAGCTGTCGGTCTGTCTCTCGTTAAAAGCATAAAGCCGGCTGTACGCAGACCTCTGGTGACTGCGCTCGGCGTGGGATCTGCCGCACTCGGAGCGGTATCTGTCTGGTGCATCTTTGCGCACGAAAAGTTCTCATACAAAGGCAGCCGCAAGCTTTCAAAGCAGATAGTCGAGGGCACGGCAAGGTTAGTGAAACTGCCGGAAAACGGAGTGGGACTTGACGTCGGCTGCGGAAGCGGCGCACTCACCATAGCCTGCGCAAAAAGAAATCCACAGGGAAAGATGATCGGCATCGACCGCTGGGGAGCAGAATACGCGTCGTTCAGCAAAGGGCTCTGCGAAAGCAACGCGGAAGCGGAAGGCACACCGAACACGGAATTCAGACCCGGGAACGCGGTGCAGCTCGACTTTCCGGACGAGACATTCGACGCTGTCACGAGCAACTACGTTTATCACAACATTTCCGGTGCAAACAAGCAGGAGCTGCTTATCGAAACGCTCCGGGTACTGAAAAAGGGCGGCACTTTTGCGATACACGATATTATGTCGGAGGCGCGCTACGGAGATATGCGCAAATTCGCTGAAAGACTGAAAGAAGCGGGCTTTGAAAAGGTCGAACTTACCGACACAACAGACGGGCTGTTCATGACGAAGACCGAGGCGAAGCTGCTGGGGCTGGACGGCTCGACGCTGCTCACGGGCGTGAAGTGACCGGAGACAACGGCGCTCCTCACGCGAATATCCTTACCACGACCCCGTTTTCGCAGGGCTCCACCTTTGCGGAAAGCGGGGTCGTCTCAAGGAAGCCAAGCGCGGGGCTGTCGGTAATCACCTTCGGCGTGCAGTTTTCAAGGGACGTGCCGTTATTTTCGATGAAAAGGCTGCATTCCCGCCCGTCTGCGTCCCTGCCGTAGAGTATGTATCTTGCGGAGAGGGTCATGCTCCCGTCGGGATGTATGCGCTGTGTATCCACGCCTTCTTCCCGGGTGCAGCCGCAGAACAGCTCCCCGTGAGTCTCGGCGGAAAAAGGTATCATGACCGCCTTTCCGGTGCTGCCCTCAACGGTGCGCGGCTGAAATATCGTCACGTTTATTTCCATTATCTGTTTCATATGTTCTCCTTACCGCGCAGGAAGATCCTGTGCAAAACACATTGTACCGATACATTTATTATAACCGGCGTGACCGGGATCGTCAACATCAGCTCATACCGCAAAAACGGCAGCCTGCAAACCGCGCAGACTGCCGTTGTCTTATTGTTTACGCCCGTGCAAGCTCGTCGGCACGAATGAGCGCCGTGTCGATATGGGAGCAGAAGTTCTCCTCGCCTACCTCGGCGGTCAGTCCCGCTTTCTGCATAGCGTGCATCGGCTGCTCATTGACATGTGAGAATACGACTTTCACGCCCTCGCGCTCGCAGCGTTTTACAATGCGGGAAAGGGCTTCAACTCCCGCAGCGTCGATCGCGGGAACGTTCCTCATTCTGATTATAAGAACGCTTATGTCCGTATCGTCAAGCATATACTTGTATCTTTCGGAAGCCGCGAAGAACATCGGACCGTTTATCTCGTAAACACGGGTGTGCGCGGGTATCTTCTTGCGGAGGATATTGTCCGCGTCGGTCTCCTCGTCGTCAACATCTACCCATGCGTGCGCTTCCGTAACGTCCGCCATACGCTTCATGAACAGGATAGACGCGAGCACCATTCCCACGCCTATTGCAACTACCAGGTCGAATACCACCGTAAGAACTATAGTTGAGATAAGAACGAAAATGTCGCTCTTCGGCGCAGTCCTGAACATATTCCTTATGTTTCTCCAGCCGCACATATTGTATGCGACCACAAACAATATCGCCGCCATTGTCGGCATAGGGATAAGAGACGCGAAAGGCATCAGCGCGATTATTATTATGAGCACGACTACGGAATGCACCATACCCGCCACAGGCGTGCGTCCGCCGTTCCTTACGTTTGCCGCAGTACGCGCTATGGCTCCGGTCGCGGGAATGCCGCCGAAAAGCGCTGATCCGATATTCGCACAGCCCTGTGCCACGAGCTCCATATTCGGGCGGTGCTTTGAACCTATCATACCGTCGGAAACAACGCATGAGAGCAATGATTCGACGGACGCGAGTATCGCTATCGTGAACGCGTCGGGAATTAGAGCGCGCACGTTGTCGAATGTCACTTCCGGAAGCGTCAGTGAAGGAAGATCGGACGAGATAGTATAGAGATCTCCTATTGTATTCACGTTCAGACCCGTGAGCGCCACAAGTGCGGAACAGACGATCACCGCGATAAGAGAAGCGGGGATCTTGTCCAGTTTTTTCGGCCAGAAAATGAGTATCGCGAGAGATATAACACCTATAACAAGCGCCTGCCAGTTGAATGTGCCGATGCTGGTGAAAACTTCCTTCAGCTTATCCACAGTCTCTATGGGCGAGTTTGTAAAGGTAAGCCCGAGGAAATCCTTGAGCTGGCCTATGGCGATAGTTACGGCGATACCGAAGGTAAATCCCGTCGTTATCGTACCGGGTATGTACTTTATCAGGCTCCCGAACCTGCACAGACCCATTACCACCATTATGATACCCGCCATAACGGTGGAGATTATGAGCCCGTTCATGCCCTGTCTCGCAACTATTCCCGCAACGATCGTCGCGAATGCGGCAGTAGGACCCGCGATCTGTACGCGGCTCCCGCCGAGGAATGCAACGATAAATCCCGCGATCATAGCGGTATAAAGACCCTGCTCGGGATTTACTCCCGAAGCGAGCGCAAGCGCGATAGAAAGCGGAAGCGCGATTATCGCCACGATTATTCCGGCGGTTATGTCCTTGATGAGCTGTTCTTTCGAGTAATGCTTTATGACGGAGAAAAGTTTCGGTTTGAGCTTTTCTTCCGTAGGCTTTTGTGATGCAGTTTCCATATCTGTTATCTCCTTGAGTGATGCGTTACATATTATACTACTACGATGCTGCATAATCAAGGATAATTTTTCTTCCGACAGAAATTTTGTAGATTTTCATATTTTTTCGCCGTCCATGTTGAAAAAAACGTGTGAAGTACGACGAGTGATCCTGCAGAAAACAGCCGAAACGATTGACAAACTATCACAGCCGTGCTATACTTGAAATACGGCAATGATGCGGTATTTTCAGCCGGGACAGGACTGCCGCGGTGCAGTCCGTGTGTTCCGTGAAAGGAGCAGGCAATGAATGTCACAAGACCGAACCACGTTTTTTGCTTCACGGGAAAATATATGAAAAGAGCTGCCGCGGCAGTGTGCGGCGCTATGTTACTGTGCGTTTCCGGCTGCGGCGATCTGAAAAGCGATAAAGCCCTCGTAAGCATTGCTCAGAAAAGATACGGAGACTGCGAGCTGATAAAATACACGGAGACCGAGCGCTCTCATACCGCACGCGTCCGTGACAGGCTCCAGGACTTCGAATACAGCGTGACAAGCTCGTACTCCGACATCAACATCGACGGGGCGTATTTCGGCTCCGCCGAAAGCGTGAGCGATACATTCACGGAAAGCCTGCAGGCAAAAGTGACGGAGCTTGCGGCACCCGGTCTTGAAAAAGCCCTTGGCGGTGCAAAATATTCGATATCGGATACTAACAACGCAGAACCGTTCCTGGTTATATACACAAGCAGCGAGGAAAATGCCGGAAGTCTCGCCCTCAGCGCGGCGGAAGAGGTGAACCGCTATAACGCGGAGCACCGGCTCGACGGAAAGATGATATATGCGGTATCCGCAGACTCCGATAAATGGTATCACAACAAGCATTACGGGAGCGTCGTGCTGCCGGAAATGGTATTTCTGACGCCGGAGGACGAAAATGGTGCATATTATACCGAAATGGCGCAGATGCAGACCGATAAGAACGCTAAATTCGTAAGGAAAGCGAAAGGCGTGTTTTCGGACACGGGCGCAGATCTCAGCAAGGTGGTCTGTGTACTCGGTACGGATTATCCCACCGAAATGAACTCGCCCGTAACATTCTACTACTTCACCGACAGCAGCGGGCGGGAATACTATCTGTGCGACTTCAACTACTACGGTGATAACGGTTCTTTCGCATGGTACACGAACTATTGATAAAAAGCCGGTGAACGGATTTCTCCGTTCACCGGTTTTTTCATTCATTTGCAGCATATCTCTATCGCCCTGTTCACGAATTCGGCTGTGCCTGATCCTCCGGCTTTGTCGATATTTTCGGTGAACTCGCCGCCGCCCGCATACATCTTACCGAGCCCGAGGAGCATCTCATCTGTGCAGTTGTAGAAATTCGCGGTGATGAAAGCCTGCAGGCTCTTTACCTGTGCCTGTACCTCGCTGTCGGCAGGGTCGCGGTCACGCAGTTTGCCGAACTGCACGAAAAACTCCATTGTCTCCCGAGCGAGCCGGACATTGTCGTTATCGGTACGGTCGGCGCTCTTTTGCTCGTATTCCTTGTATCCGGCAGTACTTCCCCACTGCTCCTTTGCACGCTTTGTGTATTCGCTGATCCTGGTGGTATCGAATGCCGAAAAATCGTTTTTTCTTTTTGTCATAGCATTATTCACTCCTGTCATTTTTATTTCAGTCGCGAAGTTGATGAGGTCATCAAGATGCTCCCGCCGAAGCTTCAGCAGCTCTATCTGCTGGTCAAGCGCTTTCCGGCGGTCGAAATCCGGGTCGCTCATGATCGCCCCGATCTCTTTAAGCGGAAATTCCAGCTCACGGAACAGCATTATCTGCTGCAGCTTTTCCAGCGCCGTATCGTCATACAGCCTGTAACCGGCGGCGGTGTGTCCGCTCGGCGTAAGCAGACCGATCCTGTCGTAATACTGCAGTGTGCGCACACTGAGCCCGGTCAGCCTGCTTACTTCGTTTACCGTCATTCCTGAGTTCATATTGTTATACCTCCTGTTTCCTTCGCTGTACTCACTATACACTATTACGTTACGTCAGAGTCAAGGGTATGATCGCAGTTTTGTATATCTGCACAAAAAACAGCACCGGAATATATCTAAATTCAACAACATATTCCGGTGCTCATGTTATTTTACAAACTTTTTCCGTTGGTGCAGCCTCCGTCGCAGAGTATATCCACTCCGGCAAGGTAGCCGTTTCTCTCGTCCGCGACTGTCGCGATCGCGTAGCCAAGCTCATCGGCAGTACCCATTCTGCGTTCCGCGCCATATTCAAGCATTTTCGCGCCCTCGCCCGCTTCGATATTACCCATGTCCGTTGCCACAAGCCCCGGGCTGAGCGATACCAATCTGATGCCCTTGCTGCCAAGCTCGAACGCGCTTTTTTTCGCATACCAGACCACGAAATTCTTCGAGAGAGCATACGCAAGCCCTGAGCGCTGATAATCGCCTTTCGGCAGCATACTGCGCTTGACGAGCTTTTGCAGGAACCGTTTCTCGTCGGTATCGGCGAGCGCATATGCTTTCTTCGGTATAATTATTGACGGTACCGCATATGCCGAATTGGACGAGATATCTACAATGACGCTGCCGCTTTTCATTACTTTTGCAAATTCCTGGTTTACATAGACTGTCCCGAGCGCATTGACTTTTATGAGCTGCTCCGGCTTTGCCATTGCGGGAGAAAGCCCCGCCGCATTTATCACATTGCGTACATTTCCGAGTCCTGACGCATAAGCCGCAAGTTCCCTGACCGAGCTTCTGTCCGAGGTATCGCAGGTCTTGCAGTACGCGTCATATCCAAGCGCTTTCAGCTCAGCCACAGCCTTTTCGAGCTTACCTGCTGTTCGTCCCGCAATTACGATCTTCTTTTCTTTCGGCATATATTTCGCTGCGGCAAGCCCCATTCCGCTGCCGCCGCCGGTTATTACACAAACATCTGTCATTTTCCGCACTCCATTACGCGATCTTTCCCTCTGCCTTGAGCCATGCTATCTCGTCATGTATGGTCTCGCGGTAGGAACGGGTGGTGTAGCCGAGCTCACGTCGCGCCTTGCCGGAATCGAACACATTGTTGCGGGCAAGATTATATACCGAGAACGATGTCATGAGCGGCTTCTCTCCATTTTTCCTTGCTTTCTTTTCGAGTATGCCCGCAATAAAATTCGCCATACCGAGCGGCAGGAACATCTTCACGGGCCTGCAGCCGCTCTCTTCGCAGACGAGCTTCGAGAAATCCCTGAATGATACTTCGTCATTGCCGAGAATGTAGCAGCTTCCGGCAGTTCCCTTATCCGCTGCCATTATCGTCCCGTGTGCAAGGTCGCGCACGTCGCAGAGATTGAATGAACCGTCTATTCCCATAGGCATATCGCCGTTGATGATCTTGATAAGAGTGCCGGTAGTTTCGCCGACAGCGTAATCCTCGGGTCCCATTATACCGCTCGGGTGAACGACGCAGGCGTTGAGGCCGCGCTCGCGGACTGCATCAAGGACGAGCTGTGTTGCCATTGCTTTCGACTGGCTGTAGCAGCCCTCGACCTTGTCCGCGTCAAAACTGTCCGTCTCGCGGATAGCCGTGCCTTTCTGCGTTTCCGGTATCGCGCCGGTGCTGCTGCAATAAACGAGTTTTCTGCATTCCTTGTGGGACAGGCAGAGATCAATGATATTCTGTGTGCCGCCAACATTCACGTCGATAACTTTCTGGTTGAACCCGGGGTCAACGGTCACTATGCTTGCGATATGGAGAACCACAGTCTCGGTATCTTCATCAACTGCAAATAACTTTTCAAGAGACTCCTTATCGCAGAGATCTCCCTGAACTACTTCGGCTTCCTCCGGTACATATTTCATTGCGGGGTCATTCGGAAGAACAAAAGCCCTTACCCGGTCACCGCGTCCGATCAGCTGCCTGCATACCGTACCGCCCAAAAAACCTGCCGCGCCTGTTACAAGATATAATGTTTTCATATTTTCTTCCTCCCTTTGGTTTATGTGATTATTATAAACCGGGTTTGTTAACGAAATGTTTCCGAAATGTTTCGGAAATGTTAATCTTTACTGCATATAAATGTCGGTTTTCCTTTGCACGGGTCAGCCTGCACACAAGTTATTTTTCCATGTGGTACCGCAATATGGATCTATGGCAAATAATGCCAGAGTCAACACAGCATAATTAATGCTGTGCCTCACAGATCTCGTGTGCGTATCTCACCGCTCACGCTCTTTTCAAGGTTTGCGAGAGTATTGTCAAGCTCCGCTATCTGACGGAGCATAGCGGCGTGATCCATTTCAATGAAATCTGCCATAGTTCACCTCAAGGCATAAAAAATACCGCTCTGCATTCGCATGCAAAACGGTATTTGTGTTATTCGATTGAATTGATTGAGTTGCTTTATACAGCTACAAACTCAACCATTTCGCCCTTAAAGTTGCCTCTGCCTTCGATTGCAATACAATTCTCCGTATCAAAAACAGGAACAGGGGCATATTCTTTTCCGCCTATTAAGAACCTTCTATACGGTTTTACAGGCATCTTGTCAAGCCGCAATACGGAGATGTCCCCATTTTTTCCTCCAAGTGTTATTACATCAATTATTTTACTCATAGGTCATTCCTCCTTGTATTCAGCCAATAACTTCTGATAATGTTTAAGATGTCCCTTCGTCTGTTCGGTTTCAGAGCGAGGTACGCTATACTTTTGAGCATTATCGAGAAGATACTGTTTTGCTTCTATTTCGTTGAGATAAGTCCTAATTGGCTCAGGTTTATCACTATTTAATCCATTCTTGTTTTGCATAAAATGGTGAGTTTCTTCCAAGACCTCGCTAACAGTAACTTCCTGTCTAAAAAGAATTACATCACCGACCGTTGCAGCATCGGCACCGACTGCATCCAAATGAGCTTCAATTTCTTCTCCGCCACGGAGAATTGTAGCTCCATTCTTCTCAGCTTCAATCGTAAGCTGTCTAAAGCGCTCATCACTTATTGGCGTAATATCGTCTCTGTGTCTATCCTTCTTACGAAGCATATCTACTGATTCGCTGATATTTCCGCCACCAGCGCCCCCGCCTGATCCGCCGTCGGAAACGCTTCCGGCAAAGTAACCGTGCTCTCCTTTTATCCAATGCCTTCCTCTTGCTTCAAGTATAGCATGAATCTGTTCATCTGTCAAGTGCTCCGCGTTCATCTTTTCGAGCTTGCCGGTATTCGGGGTATAGATCTCCCTTGTCTTCGGATCCAGCAGAACGCTATCGAGACCGAGTCTGATATAATTGAAGTTGAGCGGCGGAAGATCCTCACGCTCTCTGATCTCATCGAGCTGATAGATGTTATTCTGTAATGCCACAGCATAAGCGTTCATACGGCTTGCGAAGTCTCCGCGTGTCAGCTCCGAGGTATCGAAAGCAAAGTAGTAATGTCCCGCTTTCTCTGCTTCCGTGAGCAGGTCGGTGTCAAGCGCGGACTCTATCGTATTGATAAGCGGCATAAGGCAGTTCCGGACGAACTGTGATATGAAAGCCGTGGCTTTCAGATCATCAAGCGTCATACATATCGTGGGTATGTTTCGGCTTTCTCTTATATCTCCGTTTGTCAGTATCGGCAACACGGGTAACGGGATTTACTGCTCCCCAGCTCCCGCGCCCGACAGAGCTGAGTCGTTTGCGCTCCTTTTTGCTGAGTTTTTCGGCAGGAACAAATCTGTTCATCATTCCTCACCTGCCTTGAAGTTGTAGATAGGCCTGATGACCTTGTCTATCGTGACGGTATCACCGATATTGTTCACGATATCGTCCATGGTCTTGTACGCCATAGGGCATTCGTCCAGCGTTGACGAGTTCACCGAGGTGGTGTAGATACCCTGCATCTGCTTCTTATACTCGGATACGGTGAAGCTGTTCTTTGCTTCCGAGCGTGACATGAGCCGCCCTGCGCCGTGTGGTGCGGAGCAGTTCCAGTCCGTATTGCCCTTGCCGGTGCAGATAAGGCTTCCGTCGCGCATATTTATCGGGATAAGCAGAACTTCTCCCGCCTTTGCCGATACAGCGCCCTTGCGCAGTATCATGGCATCGGTGTCGATGTAGTTGTGGACAGTGGTGAACTGCTCGTCGATATGCAGTCCCATACCCTTGATGATCTCGTCCATCATAGCCTTGCGGTTGAGCATAGCGAACTCCTGCACGATACGCATATCGTGGATATATTGCTCGAACAGCTCTCCCTCGCAGTACGCGAGGTGCTTCGGAACATCGGTGAACTTCGTGTTCTTTAGCTTCGTGATCTCGGTCTGTATCTGCTTTTCCCTGCCCTCAGCTTTCATCTTCGCAATGAGTGCGTCGATGTCATGCTTTGAGCTGCCGTTCAGACGCTTGTAAGCTTCCTCCTGATAGCAGTTCGCAACTTCAAGTCCGAGATGACGGGAGCCGGAATGGATAACGATGTAAATGCGTCCGTCATCGTCCTTGTTCGCTTCGATAAAATGGTTGCCGCCGCCAAGAGTTCCGAGGCTCTTTTCTGCATACAGCGGATTTATCTCCTTATAGCAGTACAGCTCCGTGAGGTCGATGCGCTCATTGAAGCGATGAGGTTTCTGTCTTGTCTCAAACCCTGACGGTACGCTTGCACGGATAACCTTATCGAGCTTCTGCGGCTCGATGTGCTTTTCCTTGAGCATCACAGTCTCCATACCGCAGCCGATATCTACCCCGACAAGGTTCGGTACGACCTTATCCCTGATTGTCATTGTAGTCCCGACTGTGCAGCCCTTGCCGGCGTGTACATCGGGCATAATGCGTATCTGCGCGCCCTCGCTCATAGGCTGGCAGCACAGTTCGATTATCTGCGAGATCGCGCTTTCACCGATAACGTCGGTGAATACCTTCGCAGTATTGTACTTTCCTTTCAATTCTAACATATAGTTTTTCTCCTTAATTGTTGTTATCACCTGCTCACCTGCAAAATAATACAAAAAGCCCCTGCTTATCCACAATAAGCAGGGGCGCATACAGCTATAGACATACGCATTGAATTATATGCGCATATCGCAGTATTGCAGGCAAGCTCCCATGCTTGTTGCTATAATTGTATTCTGTTCGTGTTTAAATGTTGTTCCGAGCATGAGGCTCACCGTCCTTTCTTTGAAAATTTACTGTATTATACATCATATCCGCGTGTTTGTCAATAGTTTTGTGAAAAAAGCAGCGCTGTTACATTGTTCGATTGATATTTGCTAAGAAAAATCATAATTTGTCAAAGAAACTTCTTAATAGTTTCATCACTCCAGATATGAGCCTCAACGTATCGTTCCGGACCAAACTGCCCTTCACAATTCCATTCTTGTGGAAGTCCGTATTTATCAATAATTTTTAGTATTTCATCGTAAAGATATAACTTTTTTCTGTATTCCTTTCCATCATTCACTCTGTCGCTGAAGGTGGGATGAGAATCGCCATAAGTAAATGATATAGTGTTTACATCAAACGCTTCTATTGGAATTTTTATAAATTGTGGGTTTTCATACCATGAACTTAGCCAAGGGCATGCTTCAACTACCATATAATGTGGTGCTTTTCTCCGAACCACACCACCTTTTTTTAGAAATTCCTCTTTTAATATCTGCTCAAAATGCAATCTGTCTTGAATATATGTTTTTTGTCGTTTTGCGCAAAATGAGTTTGGTTTATTATCACGGATTATATCAAGAACATGCTGTGCAGCTTTATAATCTAGATCCGATAGGTTTCGAAAAGGCCCAATTGTACTGTCATAGTAATGATATAAAAACATTCTGACACTCCTTTAAATTCCGATCTATAGTATTAAAATCAACCTGATAAAATGGCAGCCTGAACTATTCCCTCGGCGGTGCTCCGATCAGCGCTGTCACACCGTCGTCATCGGCATCGGGAAAAAGCTCCCGAAGATGAGATACGATACGCTCATACGATTCGCCCGGAGTTTCACTGTATGCGGAAGTTACCAGATCATATCCCCACACCGTCTCCGGCGGGAACATAACAGATACCGACATTCCGTACTGCTCGCCGCGCTTGTTCACGCGCCTGCGGAAGTCCGTTATCACCAGATACATCATCATCTGCAAGTCGGTTATAATGCCGGGATAATTCTTTTCTCCGCCTTTTCCGAAACCCGCAAGCTTTTTGAGATCTGTGGAAAGTATCTCGTCCTTTTTCCATACGATATCGCCGTTTGCGTCCTCGCCCATATAGAAGTCCATTATGAGCTTCTGACGGCGGTTTGCAAGCCCGTCAAGATATCTTGCATCAAAGTCATAACCGTCACGGCGGTAGTTTGCGAAATACGGCAGCCACTCCTTGCTTATATATCCGGCTTTCTTGCCGAAAAACTTGCCGTAAGCGACCTGCTTTCTGCGGGATATAGTTTCGCGCCATTCCCACGGATCGGTGTTCACATCGCCTGTCCACCATGAGCCTGCCGGGACGTGTTCTTCCACGGAGAATCCCTTCACTTCGTTGGAAAACAACGGTAGGAATCCTACCTCTTTTATCAGCTCCACAAGTTCTTCCGCCGTCCGCACACGGAGTTTATCTCCGCGCTTTGAACCGTTCATAATGAAAAAGCCGTTTTCAAAAATCATATATTGTTATTTCCTTTGTCTGTTATCTTTATCTTTGATGCCTTATCCAATAGAAAAGATAGCACAAATATGAAAAAAAGTCAAGTATATCATCAATAGCCGTTATCCGGGTGCTTTCGCGATCATAATTGCAGCATAACTTTTATGTGCAGATGAGACGGTATCTGTCTTCATCTGCTTCACGGTTTACGTTCCTTGTTATGCTTTTTCGGGCACAAGTTCTGTTATTGCAGACTTAACGATATCTTCCGGGTCACCGTCAAGTGCTATCCATTTACCGACTGCCGACTGAGGCAATATCACGGGCATACGGTCATGTATGCCGCTGACGGCTTCACACGGGGGTCTTGTCAGCACAACGAACACCGGGTATCTGAATCCGTTCATCTCCTCGAACCGGTACAGCCCCGCGAGCCATGTTATACCGCTGTCTTTCGGCTGTATCGCGTACTTTTCGCCGGTTCTCGTCCTGCCGTCGGGAGTTTTGTAGTGCTGCCACTCGTAGTACCAAGAAGCGGGAATAACACATCTCCGCCGGTACCATGAGTCCCGGAATGTCGGCTTCTCGGCGGCGGATTCTATTCTTGCATTTACTATCGGAGATTTCAGCCCGCTGACCGAAAATCCCCATTGCATCGGGAATACTGCCCTCTGTCCGTTTCGTGCGGGGGCGATGACTGCCGCAATATCGGTAGGGCGTATCTCACCGGACATTGTGAGCGGACGCGACAGACTTATCATCATCTGCTGTGCGAATGAGGCATTCTGCGCTTCGTCAATGAACGGTTTCAGTTCTTTGTCTATGTCGGCATAAAATCGGGTACACATTTTACTCTTCCAATTCCACTTTTACTTTCTCACAAAACAATTCAAAACCAATATCCTGCTCCGCCGAATAAATACGGAAATACCAGTTCTTCAGCCTGTTTCGCGTTGTATTTTATGTCAGTCATATATATGTCACCTGCAAACATATTATATCCCGATAAGCGCAATTTGTCAATAGCAAATATCCGATTTGGAACAATTTACACATTTTTCGTTGCAAATTTGGGACAATTGATGAATAATGCTGAGGTTGGAAATAGGACGTGCAGAAGAGAAAATCACAGTTATCACCAGATATGGACACACCCGCCCCATGCAGCCGCATTCAACATAAATAAAGCAAGGCTCTGATGCGGAACAGAGCCTTGTTATCAATTTCCTGAACTTTTATAGAACCGCATACTGAATCTCCAGAATAAGTATGCCGCAAGATACATCAGAACACCGATGACCGGCGTGAGATACATAAATATCTCAGGATATTCCGCCATATCGCTTTTCCGGAGAAGGAACTGCGCCGGAAAGTAATTCACGAATGCAAATGGCATCACATAGATCATAATTACCTGAATGAACCTGTTGAAAATGCTTATCGGATAGCCTGCAAATTTACGCATATTCCAGTAAAGCATCTCCCTTAAGCTCTCCGTTTGCAGCAGATAGATGTTCAGCGCTGCAAGCAGCAGAAAGACCGCGCCTTGTATCAGCACTCCGCCTGCTACTGTCAGAATATAGTATATCGCATTGAAAAAATTCCATTGTATGCCGACTTTCCCCGCAGACAGCAGGAACAGTACCAGCCCGAGACCCCCGTGACCAATGGCCGCGAACCAGTCGGAATTTACAAATATTATCTGAAAAAGAAGTCCCCTCGGCCGGAGTATGAAACGGTCAAAGCTTCCGTCCCGGACAGTCTTCCCGAAGTCACGGAGTCCCGTGAAAAAGATTATCATTATTCCGTAGGTCAGGAACAGCAGGCTGAACAGAAACAGCATTTCGTAAATGTCCCAGCCGTTCAGAGTGTCAAATTTCAGCAGCGTGAACCATATCACGATAATTCCCGTGGCTTCACGCAGGAATACCGCAAGTGACCTCAGCACGGCATCGACGCGGTACTGGAACCATGCTTTTGCAGTCGTTTTCGTATAGACCGCCATTAAGTGCAGTGTATCTTTCATTTCAGCCTCCCTGAACAACAAGCTTTCGCTGACCTTTTCTCCATAACAGATCACCTATAAGGTATATCAATACTGTCCATACGATCTGTATCGCGCATTTTACAGCGATCCCGCCGTAGGAGAGCTGACCGAGATAGATCTGCACCGGGGTGAAATATATTGAGGCGAACGGCGTAAGATCCAGCACTCCCTGCATCCACTCCGGCATGAACCACAGCGGGATCATCGAGCCGGAAAGCACATTCACGAACACATTCTTGATAGTGATAAGGCTCCAGATATTTACCAGCCAGAACGCTGTCATCTGTACCGCAAAACTTATCGTCCACAAAACGCCGTAACCCAGTACCGCGCTTATGAGAAAAAGCAGAAAGTGAGGCGCGTCGGCGGGCGCTTGTACACCTGTTGTGAGGACAGCTATGATAAGCACGGGAATAAACTTGAATATGATATTGAATGCCGAATTTCCGACATTCTCGGCTATCATTCGTCCCTTGAAGCTTATCGGCCGCAGAAGCTCTGTCGAAATGCTGCCGTCCCATATCTTGTTCGGCAGAAAATAGTCGTCCGGCGAAAAAATAGTGCCAAGCCCCAGCGACAGGACAAAATTCGTTGTGACCATTGACATCGTTATACCATCTACCTTATCCTCGCCGCCGTACAATGCACGGTATATCTCATAGAAAATAAAGAATTGCAGGACGGTCGAAAGTATGCTCATAAGGTGATCGAAGCGGTACGCGCTCCTGCCGAGAAATACTTTTTTTGCATACGCCGTATATGCAGTCACGCCGCTCCCTCCCCGCCGTATATTTTCCTGATGATGCTCTCGATATCCGGTTCGGATATGTTTATGTCACGAACACTGTAGTTTTGCAGAAGCAGGCTCATAAGATCGTTGATATGTACATCTTTTCCGAAAATGAAGCGTTTATGCCGCGCGTCGATGACCTCCGTTTCAACTCCCGCGACGGGTACAGTCTCGGTATCTGTCATAAACTCGACTTCAAGACTGCGTGAGGAGCTGTAACGCTCACGGATATCGGACAATGAGCCGTCATAGACCTTGCTTCCTTTGTCGATGATAATGACGCGTTTGCAGGTCTTTTCGATGTCCTGCATATCGTGGGTAGTGAAGATCATCGTCACATTATCCTTCGCGTTCAGTTCGCGTATAAAAGTGCGTATCGCTTCTTTTCCCACAACATCTACTCCTATCGTCGGTTCGTCGAAAAAGACTATCTCCGGAGAATGGAGCAATGCAGCCGCTATATCCGAGCGCATACGCTGGCCGAGCGAGAGCTGACGCACAGGCTGATCTATAAATCCGCTCATATCGAGCATTTCCGTAAATCTGACGAGGTTCTTCTTATACACATCATCGGGTATGCGGTAGATCGCTTTCAGCAGCTCGAAGCTGTCGATCACGGGCAGGTCCCACTGAAGCTGCGATTTCTGGCCGAAAACGACTCCTATCCTGCCCACATAGCTTTTGCGCTGTTTATACGGGATAACTCCCGAACAGGTTATTTCGCCGCTGTCGGGAAAGAGAATGCCGGACAGCATTTTGATAGTCGTGGATTTTCCGGCACCGTTGGGACCGATAAATCCCACCATTTCGCCCTGACCGATAGAAAAGCTGATATCCTTTACGGCTTCACGCTTTTCATATTTCGGAGCGACAAGATTTGCGAGCATACCGGGAATGCCGCTTCTGCGCCTGCTCACCCTGAAAGTTTTGCTTACGTTCTTTACTTCGATAAATCCCATTTTTCTCCCCTTATCTGCAATATAAGTTCTTCGAGATCCGGCTTGTGTATGCCGATCTCGGTTATCTCCGTCTGTTTCAGTATCAAAGCCGTGATCTCCGCCGCTGTTATGTGATTTGAATTATATTCGAGCGTTATGGAATTTCCTTCAAGCGAATATTTTCTTACGGGAAGATCGTCAAGGTCGGGAACGCTGCCGCTGAAATATACAGTCATAGTGTTTATCGGCATATACCTGCTCCGGAGGTTATCGAGGCTTCCGTAAAACACAAGCTTACCGCCGTCAAGTACCGCAAGCCTTGTGCACACCCTTGAGATACTTGCCATATCGTGAGATGTGAGCATCACCGTCATTCCGTTATCCGCGCCTTGTTTCAGGATCTCACAGATCGCGGTTCTTCCGTTTTCATCAAGTCCCACATTCGGCTCATCAAGGAGAAGCAGCTTCGGCTCATACAATAGCGCTGCGCCAAGCTCCGCTCTCATCTTCTGACCGAGGGAAAGGTCTTTCACTCTGCTTTCCGACAGCTCCGCAAACCCGAGCTTTCCGGCAAGATTGCTGTATCTCCGCCTGAAATATTCTCCGGAAAGCCCATAGATCGCCGCTGTCATCTCAAAGCCCTGCAGTACGGTATCTTCCTTTTCAAGCAGCGGAGTTCCGACAATAAAAAGGACGAAATGAGCCTGACATCAAGGAATGTGTCCGTTGTTTAAATGCGCCGCAGGTGCATTGGAACAACATCTGAAAGTCTGTTTTACAGACTTTCAGGCAATAACTGCCAAAAGGCAGTTATTGAGGACACATTAATTATACCACAATTTTCAGCAAGTTTCAACAGTTATACACCAACTACACGACCGTGAGGCAAAAGGCTCTGGAGCCTGGCGGTATCAGCGAGCCCGAAGCTGTCATGGTGACCGGATACAGTGCCGGCGCAGGAGCGGCTTCACTGCTCGCAAACGATGTGTTCACAAACTATTTCCCGAACGCTGGGAGCAAGACCTTGCCGGTCGATGCAATGCTCATGTTCATCAATAACCGGCACAGCATCTCGGCTGATGTATGGAAGAGCCCTCCGGAGATCTCAGCCGGGATAAAGACAAGCAATATCGTGCTCGACAGTCTGACTGCACTTCGTGACGACTTCGGAGATGATGTAACGATACTGTTTGACTGCTCTGCCCGTGACGGTGAACTTGCAAAGGCACAGAATCTTTTTGATAACGGTAAACCGGACATTGTGAGAGTACGCGACAGGCTGATCATCATTTGCTGTGCGAACGAGGCGTTCTGAGCCTCGTCAATGAACGGTTTCAGTTCTTTGTCGATGTCGGCATAAAACCTTGTACACATATTTTTTATTTTAACTCCATAATTCCATTTCACCGGAGTCCTTGAATCCGAATTTTTCGTACAAATGTTTTCCTGCGTTTGAGGGTTTCAGTTTAATGTTGTGAACGCCTTTCTCACATAGCCATTTGATGAGTTCCTGCATTATTTGTGTTGAACAGCCATTTCTTCTTTTTTCAGGAACACAGTAAACATCAATAATATATCCGTAAATAGGTGTTTTAAAGAAACAAAACGGAACATCTTCCTTTATAACAGCACCACCGCACGCAATTGTATTTCCGTTTTCACTGATAAGATAGTGTACGCCTTTTTCATCGTTATACAATTCCATATATTTTTTGAGTATCAGTTCCTCAGCATTATCCCTCAGTAAATTTATAGACCCTACTTCTTTGAACATATCCATTTTCATCTTAACTACAACAGGTAAGTCCTTAATGGTTGCTTTTCTTATTTCCATATTATCCTCCATATCCAATTTTTATTATATCCTCAAACCGTATACGTTTTCCGTCCACTGTCATTGTTCTCTTTACGGCCGGATCTATGCAGCTCACAACGCCGGTTGTCTTCACATACTGCCCGCGGCAGCCGTAAGCGTCGTTGTTTTCGTCAGCACAGGGAACGAAATGCGTGACCGTCACGGTGACGCTGTTCTCACGGGCGGCGCCGGAGTTACGGACAAGTTCCAGCAGATCGGCGATGATGCAGTCAAGCGCCGCACACTCGTCCTCGGAAAGTTCGACGCGCTCGACATAAAGCTCGTCCTTTGCTTCTACTGCATCGGTAAATCCTTTGAGAGCATCAAAGGGGCTGAAGATCTTAGCGCGCTTGACGGGATCCATTGCCGGGTGCTTTACTGAAAAAACATCACGCTGACGGTGAACGGGTCTTCCGGCTGCAAACACATCTGCGTACTTGAAATCCGCCGGCATAGGCATATATCCGAGCATCTATCATCTTCCTTTCCGCGTACAGCGCAGAAAAGAAAGGGTCGGCTATGCCCTGTGACCACCGATCTGCGTATTACGCTCTCTTGTTGTCGCGCCTTGCAGGTAGTTCATTCCGTGCAGTACGGCGTTATTGCCGAACTTCGCGCGAACAGCCTGCATAGCGCCCTGCAATCTTTTTTCCTTGTCCATTTTGTCGTGATCCGTGAAAAAATCAAGCTGAAAAAATCCCTCGTCGGCAGTCACATCTGCCGCGCAGACCCCGAGCTTGCGGAACAGCAGCCGGTGGTCTGTTTTCCTGTCGAAATCCGGCAGCATCACCTCTGTGATGGATCGGGAGAGATTCGTCCGCTCCATTGTCCGCAAAGTACCGTTGGAGTGCTTCGGGTGCAGCCTGCCATAGAAATCAATGCACACGGCTCCGCTGTACTGCGGGCAGTATTCCAGCGATCTGAAGTCATAACTCACCCACCATGTAAATATGTCGGAAACGAGATTTTTCGCAAACATATCGGTGCTGAGGACATCTATCATTTCCGAAAAGACTATCCGCGCCTCATCGTACTTGTACGGACGCGGGAGCACCTGACCGTTGGAGAGCGAATGATTGTCGGTATGGTAGTGCTTTATATCATACATAGTGACCGGTTCTATTCCCCATGCGTGGTCTATCATTATCTCGCCGTCGATGCCGAAAGTCTTGTAGAACCATTCCTCGTTCTCAATGGAGTACCTCGCCACATCGCCCATAGTGTGCAGCCCCGCGTTTTCGAGCCTTGCCGACTTGCCCATGCCGACCTGCCAGAAGTCGGTGAGCGGGGTATGATCCCAGAGCAGGTACTTGTAGCTGTCCTCGTTGAGTTCCGCGATCCGCACACCGTCTTTGTCAGCGGTCGCTTTCTTGGCTACGATGTCCATTGCGACTTTCGCAAGATACATATTCGTACCGATGCCGACGGTAGCCGTTATACCCGTGACCGAGAGAACTTCCCGTATCATGGTCATAGCCATGACGTGAGCGGGGTGCTTTCCGGCGCGCGCGGCTTCTTCCTCGTAAATATGCAGATAGCGGGTGCAGTCTATGAAGCTTTCGTCTATGCTGTAAACATGGATATCCTCGGGTGCGGCATAGTGCAGAAAGATCGAGTATATCTGCGCCGAGACCCGCTCATATTCCGCCATCCGGGGAGCTGCAATGATGTAGTCAACAATGTGGTGAGTGCGCATTTCGTAGTTGAAGATAGCCTGCTTTGCTTCAAACAGCCGGGGTCTGCCAGGAACTCCGATAGCTTTCAGCGCCGGTGAAACTGCAAGACATATCGTCTGATCGGAACGGGTGGGGTCTGCGACCAGCAGCTTTGCCGTCAGTGGATCGAGCTTTCTTGCAGCGCACTCAACGCTTGCGTAGAATGATTTCATGTCTATTGCAATATACGCCCGTTCCATTAAATCACCTTCCGGATCAGTTCAGGACCCGCCCATAGACACGAAACTCCTGATACGGAGAGATCGGTCTCGGCTCCCAGTCACTGTTGTATGAGCGCAGAACTATCTGCGAATGTATGGTGCCGCTGCTGTCGGTGAACTCGTCGCGCACAGACTCGTCCGGCTCCTGCTCATCATATATTTTGATGACAACTTCGTTGTCGATGCTGAAAATACCCACCTGTCCCGGGCGAAGAGTCTCCGTTTGCTGCACAAAAACGACCTGCTCGTTCACATAAACGGGCGACATACTGTTTCCGTCAACATACAGTGCGAAATCCGTTCCGGCAGGCACGAAACTCTCGGGGTATTCCCTGCCCTCGAAATTCTCCTCGTCCATGAAATTGCCCGAGCCGGCGGCGGCACGGATATAGCTGGTGGGTATGATGACCGTAGCTGTTCTTGCAGGATCTTCGGGCATCACAGGCTTGTATTTTCCCGAAGCTATCAGCAGTTCCCGGTACTCCTCCAGCTTCTTCAAGCCCGGCTCGTTGAGTTCAAGGTCCGGCGGAAGCGTGAGATCGGTGAATTCCGCTATAATGTCGGGAGCGTTGAGCGCAAGGCTTATCGCAATGAGCTGATAGGCGGTCGGCACAGTTATGCCTTTTTCCCACTTGCCCACAGCCGCGGTCTGGACGCTCACTCCGAATCCTGAAAGCACATTTGCGAGCTCGCTTTGTGTCAGGTGCCTTTTTTTGCGTATTCCGGCTATTTTGCTGCCCACGATATTGTCGTCTTTAGCCTGTTTCGCGTTGTATTTTATGTCAGTCATAATATATATCCTTTCCGATAATGGCTTATAAGCATATTATATCCTGATAAGCGCAATTTGTCAATAGCAAATATCCGATTTGGAACAAATTACACATTTTTCGTTGCAAATTTGGGACAATTGATGAATAATGCTGAGGTTGGAGATCAAGTCGGGATCGTGGTATGATAACATTGGTCTGTACAAGACAGCGCTGTGCGGCCTGTTGGGTTCATAGGATCATAATAGTCTCAAAAGCACTAAAGGGAACCTCTAAAAACCCAATTTGAGAGAAAAAGAGCTAGCCACTTTATGCCGCTTTGTATGCGCGCGTCCTGCGCGCTTTTGGCGGCAATACCACGGCTTCCTGCCGTGACCGTCTACTGCGTCAAACCTCCTAACCGGGCGTGGTCTCCCCGGCAGCGGGGAGGTGTCGAGCTTGCGAGACAGAGGGGCTGACCGACAGACCAGCCCGCTTTCGTCGGCTTTCCCTGTATCCGATGCCAGAGCAGGATGCTCTGACTATGCCGCCCCAATAGCGCATGGATGCGCTTTAATCAGCGGCATAAGAGCTATTCTCATTTTCTCTTTTCAAAGTGGTTTTTAAAGGTATACTAAAGAAACTGAACCGTAAGGGGTAAACAAATGGCACAGCGTAATAACAGACTGATAGACGGCAAGATCGCTAAGAAGAACAGAAAAGGCAAGCGCAATACTGTGTCGGTTAATATATCAGAAACTGTTACAGCTCAGGCTGAACAGAAAGTGTCTGTCCCTGATGGAACTATGGAAATGCTCACCATTAAAGAATGTACAGAACTTGTAAAAGGTCTGACAAGCAATACGATCAGAAATATGATCGCACGGGGTGAGTTAGAATGTGTGAGAGCAGGCTGTGGCACAAATGGAAAGATACTTATTCAAAAAGCTAATATCATCTCACTGTGTTCAATGCAGCAGAAAGGATAATCGGAGGTCAAATGAATAATTAAGTGCAGGTCACCATGAAATAATGATATTAAATATTAAGAATAGAGTGGATTTTGGAAACAAAAACGTGTAAATGAAGCCTGAAACCATACATTTTAAGCTGAAAAAGGGTATAGCAAAGCTA
>JAGBMA010000055.1 GCA_017635095.1 Ruminiclostridium sp.
CGAAGGACGAAATGAGCTTGACATCAAGGAATGTGTCCGTTGTTTAAATGCACCGCAGGCGCATTTAAACAACATCTGAAAATCTGTTTTGCAGATTTTCAGCCAATAACTGCCAAAAGGCAGTTATTGAGGACACATTATTTATATCACCGGAAAGGCTGAGTAAAATGGCAAAGAACATATCCGCATACTTCGATATACCCGATGTGTCCCTCTTCCTGGAAGGGAATACCTTTATAGGAAGCGAGAATACGTTCAACTTCAGGATAAAGCCCGACGGCGATAAGCTGATGTCGTCGGTCTGGTACGGAATGAAGTGCTTCGAGCTCTCGGAAATGAGCGATGAGCACGAGGAGGAAAAGTCCGCCGAGGGGCTTGCGGCACTCATACACCATATAGACGGAGAATACGGGAAATACATGAAGCTCGTCGAAAGCGGCGAAGTCAAGGGCAGACGTACCTACAAGCCTGAGCAGAAAACAGAATAAAAACGCCCGGCAGAAAAATTTTCAAAAACCCTTGACAAGACGGGGAAGATGTAGTATAATATGCAGGTAATTATAAACATAAGCAGATCGGATCTCACCCGCCGACGCATTCGGGCTGTCGGGCGCGGTCGTTTATAAGATGCAGTCATTACCGCAGTCACGCGGACCAAGATGTATCTTTGAGCGCAGGTGAGTCCTGCGCTTTTGTTGCTTTTGAAAGGGAGTGTACACCATCAGCAAAAAGGATCTACTCATCAACGATGAGATACGCGAGAAGGAAGTAAGAGTCATCGGCGCCGAAGGAGAACAGCTCGGAGTAATGTCGTCCGCAGACGCTCTCAGAAAGGCAGAGGAGGCTGATCTTGACCTCGTCCTCATCGCCCCGCAGGGAAACCCGCCGGTATGCCGTATCATGAACTACGGAAAGTATCGCTTTGAGCAGGCAAAGCGCGAGAAAGAAGCGCGCCGCAATCAGAAACAGGCAGAGCTCAAAGAGATCCAGATGTCGCTCAACATCGATACGAACGATTTCAACACAAAGGTCAATCAGGCTGTAAAATTCCTGAAAAACGGCGATAAGGTGAAGCTTCGCGTGCGCTTCAGACGCGCAAGAGAGCTCACCCATATGAACCTCGGCGAGGATCTGATGAAAAAATTCGTGGAGGCCTGCGCTGAATACGGAAGTACCGAAAAAGCAGCGGTCCTTGAGGGAAAGAACTACATGATCGTTATTTCGCCCAAGTCCGCGGCTGCACCGAAAAAAGCAAAGAACGCCGATGGGAATGCACCCGACGAGCAGTAAAAGGAGGAAACTAAAATGGCAAAGAATAAGATCAAGACACACAGCGGTGCCAAAAAGCGCTTTAAGTTTACAGCGACAGGCAAGATAAAGTATATGCGTACAAACCGCCGTCACAGACTCACTCAGAAGGCTACAAAGCGTAAGAGAGTAAACCGTGCAGCAGGCTATGCAGACAGCACGAATATGGCAGAAGTAAGAGCACTCATGCCCTACGCAAAGTGAGAACAAACAGGAGGATTAAACAATGGCACGAATCAAGGGCGCTTTAGCCACACGCAAAAGAAGAAACAAGACATTAAAGCTCGCTAAGGGCTACTGGGGCGGAAAGAGCAAGCTCTTCAAAACCGCCAAGGAAGCCGTTTGGAAGAGCGGTCAGTATGCATACATCAGCAGACGCCTTAAGAAGAGAGACTTCAGAAGACTCTGGATCGCAAGGATCTCCGCTGCCTGCAAGCTCAACGGAATGAACTACTCGACATTCATCAACGGTCTCAAGAAGGCGAACATCTCCCTGAACCGCAAGATGCTCTCCGAGATAGCAATAAGCGACGCTGCCGGCTTCACTGCGCTTTGCGACAAGGCAAAGGCTGCGCTTTAAGAAGAACAAATATCACGTCCGGCTTCCCGCGCGGGCGTGATATTTTCGCATTATGGAGGACATGGAGGAACGGCTTCACGGCTTGCGTTTCTTTGCATTCTCACCGCCCACAAGCTTTTCGGAGAGCACAGTCTCGTCCGGGTGGCGGGTAAAATAGAAGATGTATATGATGACGCAGCCTACCACCGCCAGCACAACGCCGCGGGTGATGTAGCCGAAAATGAAGCTTCCGACGTTCTCGTACCGGGCAAGATACTCCGGAAAAGACCGGAGCGCCTGCAAAAACGATACCCCGGCGAATTTAGCACAGGCGCGAACTCCCGCTCCGAGCCCCGAAAGTATGACCGACACAAGCGTAAGCACCGGACATATTATCACGCCGCAGGCGTCAAGCTTGCGTGCTATGAACCGGTAGTCCGCAAAGATGACCGCCGCGGTTATTGCGGAAAGAACATATGTCGAGATCTCGAACCGCAGTTCAAGCGTATTTATCTCGAACTCCGCGTCAACGGTAAGTATGGCGATCACCACCATCGCAAATGCACCGAGGATCGCACCGAGCACTCCGAGAACGCTTCGTAAGTCAAACCCGAGCTTCACACGCACCGAGTCCGGTGGAACATCTTCCGCAGGCTGCACTTTTACCCGCGGGAACGAATATGACGAACCGCTCAGCCCGAGCTTTTCAAGCTCCGCGGTAAGCTTATCTAAAAACTCTGTGAGAAAAACTATGTTTTCCTGCAGGAGACAGAATCTGTCCAGTACCACGCGCACGCATGAGACTTCGCAGGTCTGGCTCAGCACAGCATTCTTAGGTAAGCCTTCACCGAGCCCGTTTATCACGGGAAACACCTCCTGCTCACGTTCATACGGACGGACGCAGAAAATATTCACGGTATAGTGCTCGCCGTCATCGGTGACGGTAACGCCGAAGCCGCGCTTCTCCCCGTAAAGGGCAGTGCGCTCCGCGGAATATTCAAGCCCCGTCTCCGCTGTGACAGCGCCGAGTTCGGAAAACATAACATCACCCGTTTCTGTGGTCATTACCTAATAATTTAGCACAAAATCAACGGTATGTCAATGATAATTTCATCAAGAAAAAATCCCGCTGTCGCTCATTTCCGCGAGCTTAACCGGGAGAGAAAGACGAGAGAAGCCGAAAGGCTGTTCAATATAGAGGGCGTGCGGCTCTGCGAAGAGGCAGTGCGCGCGGGTCTTGAGATCACCGCCGCGTTCGTTACGGAAACTGCGGCAAAGAAGTACCCCGAAGTTTTCGCGAAGCTCTGTTCCGTGTGCAGCCCCGATATCATCACCGACGACATCGGCCCGTATATTTCCGACACAAAGTCGCCCCAGGGAATGTTTGCCACAGCGAAAATGCTTGACAATTCCGGGAAAATGTGTACAATAGAGTGCGGCAGGCTCATACTGCTGGACGGGCTGCAGGACGCGGGCAACATCGGCACCATAATACGCACCTGCGACGCGCTCGGAATGGGCGGTGCAGTGCTTTCGCCGGACTGTGCGGACATATATTCCCCGAAAGTAGTCCGCGGTGCTATGGGAAGCCTGTTCAGACTGCCTTTTGCAGTCACTCCGCTGCCCTGCTTCATCGCGGGTCTTCAGGCGGAAGGATACACGGTGTACTCCGCCGTCCTCGACAAAAGCGCGCAGAGCATAGACGAGGTGCGGTTCCCGGAGAAATGCGCGGTAGTCATAGGGAATGAGGGAAACGGCGTTTCCGGCGAAGTCATAAAGGCGTCGGGCAGAAGCATATATATCCCGATAGAAAACGCCGAATCACTTAACGCGGCAATTGCCGCCGCGATATTCTGCAATGAAATGAGAAAGAACTGACCGATGATCGTCGGTCGAAAAAGAAAGGTTGGTCAGAAAGTTGGCTGATTTAGTAATTGTTGAGTCGCCTGCAAAGGCGAAAACGATCAAGAAATACCTCGGAAAGAACTACGATGTGGTGGCTTCCGTCGGTCATATACGCGATCTCCCGAAGTCAAAGCTCGGTGTGGATATAGATAACAATTTCGAGCCCCAGTACGAGAACAAGCGTGAGAAATCCGCTCTTATAAAAGAACTCAAAGCCGAAGCAAAAAAAGCGGATACCGTCTATCTCGCGACCGACCCGGATCGTGAGGGCGAGGCTATCTCGTGGCATCTTGCGCACGTCCTGAATCTCGACGGGAGCAAGCCTATCCGCGTTACGTTCAGCGAGATAACAAAAACCGGCATACAGAGCGGAATGTCAGCACCCAGAAGCATAGATATGGACCTCGTAAATGCTCAGCAGGCGCGCCGTATCCTTGACCGCATCGTGGGCTATAAGCTCAGCCCGTTCCTCTGGAAAAAGGTGAGGAGAGGTCTTTCCGCCGGTCGTGTGCAGTCTGTCGCTGTGCGCCTCATAGTTGACCGTGAGAACGAGATAAAGGCTTTCACCCCACAGGAATACTGGACGATAGACGCAAAGCTCCACGGAACTGCATCGAAGCGCCAGTTCCCCTCAAAACTCACCGAAGTTGACGGAAAAAAGGCAGAGATAAAGACCAGGGAAGAAGCCGACAGGATCCTCGACTATTTAAAGGACAAGGATTTTGTGGTAACTGCAATAAAGAGATCCGTCCGCAAAAAACAGCCTGCTCCGCCGTTTACCACCTCCACTCTCCAGCAGGAAGCTTCCCGCAGGCTCTCGTTCAATGCACGGCGTACAATGAAGACCGCGCAGGAGCTTTACGAAGGTATAGAGCTTGAGGGGCGCGGCGCAGTCGGTCTTATCACATACATGAGAACCGACAGCCTCCGTATCTCGGAAGAGGCACAGAAAGCCGCGGCTCAGATGATACGCGAGCGTTTCGGAGATGAATACGTCCCCGCAAAACCCCGCATATACAAGTCGAAAAGCAATGCACAGGACGCTCATGAAGCTATCCGTCCGTCAACTATAGATATCACTCCCGAAGAGATAAAAAGCAGTCTCACCAATGACCAGTTCAAGCTCTACAAGCTGATCTGGGAGCGCTTTATGGCGAGCCAGATGGAGAATGCACTGCTTGACGCGGCTGCGATAGATATAACGGCGGGAAACTGCCTTTTCAAGACCACAGGCTTTACCGTAAAGTTCGACGGTTTCACCCGCCTTTACGAAGAAAGCTCGGATAATGCAAACGAGGAGGGCGGCGCTATTCCGAAGCTCTCGGAAAACGAGAAGCTGAGTGTGAATTCGCTCCTCGGCAACCAGCATTTCACCCAGCCGCCCCCGCGCTTTACCGAAGCAAGTCTCATAAAGGCACTGGAGGAAAACGGCATCGGCCGCCCCTCGACCTACGCGCCGACCATCACCACCATTCTTGACCGCCATTATGTCGAGCGCGAGCAGAAACAGCTCAAGCCCACGCCCCTCGGCGATGTCATCACGGAAGTGCTCAAAGACCACTTTGAAAACATCGTAGATACAAAGTTCACCGCCCAGATGGAGGGCAGCCTCGATAAGGTCGAAGAGGGCAAGGAAGAATGGTACGATGTCCTGAAAAACTTCTACGGAGATTTTGCCGCTACCCTCGAAAAAGCCGAGCATGATATGGAGGGCAAGCGGGTAAAGGTGCCCAACGAACCCACAGATATAATATGCGAAAAGTGCGGAAAGCACATGGTCATAAAGATCGGTCCCTATGGCAAATTCCTCGGCTGTGAAGGCTTCCCGGAATGCAAGAACACGAAGAAGATCGTGAACGAGACAGAGGGAAAATGCCCGAAGTGCGGGAAGAAGATGCTCGCGAGAAAGAGCAAGAAAGGCAAGCCTTTCTTCGGCTGTGAGGACTACCAGAACTGCGGCTTCATGACCTGGGACACTCCTGTTTCCGATGTCTGCCCCCAGTGCGGCTCCACTCTCTTCAAGAAAGCCGGAAAAAAGGGCAAGCTCTATTGCGCAAAGGAAAACTGCGGCTATGAAGCAGAATCTGAGGGCGGCAATGAGAGCTGATGTCATAGGCGCGGGGCTTGCAGGCTGCGAAGCTGCGTGGGCACTCGCGAACCGCGGAGTTTACGTCACACTTTACGAAATGAAGCCCGCTAAGATGTCCCCCGCTCACCGCTACAGTGGGTTTGCCGAGCTTGTATGCAGCAATTCCCTCAAAGCTTCCCGTATCGGCAGCGCCGCCGGTATGCTCAAAGAAGAGATGCGCATTTTAGGCTCGCTCACAATGGAAGCGGCAGCGGCTACGTCAGTTGAAGCCGGCGGCGCACTCGCCGTCAACCGCACCGACTTTTCGGACCTGATCACCGCAAAGATACGCTCCCACCCGCACATAACCGTGGTGGAGCGCGAGGTCACCGATTTCCCCGAAAGCAATACCGTCATAGCGACCGGTCCCCTCACAAGCGAACCGTTTGCGGACGTGATATACAACAGGCTCGGTAAAGCACTCAGCTTCTATGATGCGGCTGCACCCATAGTCACCGCCGACAGCATAGATATGTCAAAGGCATTCTTCGCTTCCCGCTATGACAAGGGCGGCGCGGATTATATAAACTGTCCGTTCAGCCGGGAGGAGTACGAAACTTTCTATAATGCTCTCATCACCGCGGAGACAGCCCCGCTGCACGAGTTTGAGGATCTCACCGTGTATGAGGGCTGTATGCCGGTGGAGGTGCTTGCAAAGCGCGGCGCGGACAGCGTCCGTTACGGCTGCATGAAGCCTGTCGGGCTGACGGATCCGCGCACCGGGCACCGACCCTATGCTGCCGTTCAGCTCAGAAAGGAAAACCGCGAGGGTACGCTGTACAATATCGTCGGCTTCCAGACTAACCTGAAATTCGGTGAGCAGAAGCGGGTCTTCGGACTTATCCCCGGTCTTGAAAATGCGGAGTTCATGCGGTACGGCGTGATGCACCGCAACACTTTCCTGAATTCCCCGACCCTTCTTGACAGCTCGTTTATGCTGCGCGGCAGTGACAACGTTTTTTTCGCCGGCCAGATGACCGGTGTTGAAGGATATACGGAAAGTGCCGCCAGCGGTATCGTTGCAGGTATAAACCTTGCCCGCCGGCTTAACGGACGACCCTGTCTGCAGCTCCTGCCGAGCTGTATGATCGGCGCTCTTGCAAAGCACGTCAGCACAGAGAATGAAAACTTCCAGCCTATGGGCGCGAATATGGGGATACTTCCCGGACTCGATACACAAATCAGGAATAAACAGGAACGGTATGACGCGATAGCACAGCGCGGCATAGATGACCTCAGACGATCCGTGATCCGGGAGCAGTGATCTTTTCTGCCGGCGCGCGAGCGAAAGCGTCAGCTTGAGCGAGCGTGACCGCGATCTGCGCCGAGCGCAGATCGCAGCGAAAACGGCTTCCTTCAGGTCAGACGTTTTCGCCCTAACCGGAACAAACGACGGCGGGATCCGTACCCGTCGCTTTATCAGCCCTGTATTCGTCAGCCCCTTTTGCAATCCGCCGTCGAAGCGAGCGCCCCTGCGTAAAGCATCTGCGCTCTCCACTTAACAGTCTGAGCCGTCCCGATGTTCAGAGGAACAGTGTGATGAACCGCGCGAAGCTGAAAAAACGTTCTCTGGGCTCTTCACCCTGTTCCCGCAAATAGTCAAAGAGCTCGCTGAACAAGTTTTGCTTGACCCCCGGAACGATTTTTCTGCAGTATGTTTTAAAACCTCTGTGCGGTCCCCCGAGCTGCTTTGACAATGCAGCGGGCGGCGTTCTTTGCTTCGTTTCTGTCGCCGGAGACAGAAATGAAGTCGCCGCCGCCGGCAGGATCTGTCAAAAACGATCTTCACTATCTGCGGGGCGAAACGAACAAAATAATAATATGGGAACCTCTAAAAACCCAATTTGAGAGAAAAAGAGCTAGCCACGCCGTCTACTGCGTCAAACCTCCTAACCGGGCGCCAGCCCGGCTTCGTCGGCTTTCCTTGTATCCGACGCAGCTATCTCATTTTCTCTTTTCA
>JAGBMA010000056.1 GCA_017635095.1 Ruminiclostridium sp.
GTTAGGAGGTTTGACGCAGTAGACGGTCACGGCAGGAAGCCGTGGTATTGCCGCCAAAAGCGCGCAGGACGCGCGCATACAAAGCGGCATAAAGTGGATAGCTCTTTTTCTCTCAAATTGGGTTTTTAGAGGTTCCCTTATTCACTTGTTACCAATTTTGTATATGCGCCGTTCAGTGCCATCAGCTCTTCATGTGTACCGCGCTCAACGACATTGCCTTTATCAAACACGATTATCTCGTCGCAATCGCGTATCGTGGAAAGTCTGTGGGCTATGACTATGCAGGTGATCCCTTTATCATTTATCGCATTTACCACACCGTACTCCGTTTTTTGCGTCGAGGGCAGAGGTAGCTTCATCAAGAATTATTATGGACGGTTCCTGCGCAAGCACTCGTGCTATTTCAAGCCTTTGTCTCTGACCACCGGAGAAATCGCGTCCGTTCTCGGATATTCTGTAATCATAACCGCCTTCGCGCTCCATTATATCGGCGTGTATCTGAGCATCTCTCGCCGCCATTATCATCTCGAAATTCTCGATAGTCTGATCCCACATCTTGATGTTGTTCTCTATCGTGTCCTCAAATAGAGTTATATCCTGATCCACGACGGCGGCAGAACTTGTCAGCACTCTGCGGCTGATATTCCGGATCGGCTTGCCGTCAAAAAGTATCTCGACTTCCCACGGCTGATACAGTCCCGATATCAGCTTTGCAAGTGTGGATTTGCCGCAGCCCGACGCTCCAACGAACGCCACACGGCTTCCGGTATTAAGCTTCATGCTGAAATCTTTGATGAGCGGTTCCGCAAGCTTTGAGTACCCAAAGGTGACATTTTTCAGTTCGACCGTTCCCGAGAGCTTGGCATAGTCTGTGCTGTCGTCTTTTTTATCGTCAAATTCCACATCGGTGGGATATTCCATAACGTCCTCGACACGCTCCATTTCTGTGCGAAGCTCCTGGAACTGCTGGCTTGCGGAGATGAGTGACTGCGCCGGAGACATAAATTAACCTAAAAAAACCTGAAACGCCATTACCATACCTACGGTAAACTCGCCTGTCATACATAGATACACACCGAAAATAAGCACCGTCGTATCAGCAAGCTGCGAAAGGACAGGCGGTATCAGACCGAGGTATGTGTTCACACGCATAAAGCGCACATTCTGAGTATTGACGCTTGCCTGATATCCTGACCATTTTTCAAAGAAGCCGTTTTCGGAACCGCTCGCTTTGATAGTTTCGATCATCTCTATACCGCCGACTGTCGCCGCGGCGAGTTTTCCGCTGTCACGCATCATAACACGGGTGATGTTCACGCGCTTTTTGGAAATATAGCGCGCGACAAGCACCTGACCTGCCAAAGATGACAGACCCACTGCGGTAAGCAGCAGAGAATACAGTATCATTACCACAGGGTAAAATCTCAGCATAGCCGTTTCAAGCACAAGGGGTGCTGCCGTATTGGCGAGGCTTCCGGATATACTCGCGTTTGAATTTTGGGTACCTCTAAAACCGCTTTGAAAAGAGAAAATGAGATAGCTGCGTCGGATACAAGGAAAGCCTCCTAACCGGGCTGGCGCCCGGTTAGGAGGCTTGACGCAGTAGACGGTCACGGCAGGAAGCCGTGGTATTGCCGCCAAAAGCGCGCAGGACGCGCGCATACAAAGCGGCATAAAGTGGATAGCTCTTTTTCTCTCAAATTGGGTTTTTAGAGGTTCCCATTATAATCTGCTCCAATCGTTATTCCTCTTGTTATATTGATAGATCGTGCCGTCATCGTCCATGCAGTAGAATGATCCGTCGCTTTCGTCATACAGATACAAATATCCGGAGTCCGGATCCTCTATGCTCCAAAGGCCGTCGCCCTCGTATGTCCAGTCGCTTTTTTTCCAGTACGGGTCAAGAAAGCTCCACCAATCCGATGAACCGTCTGTTCCGGTATCATAGTAGTAATCATTGAAATAGCTGCCGTAATCAATGTTGTAGTCATCATAATCATAGTTGCTAAAATCAATTCCCCAATTGCTGTAATCATTGGAAAAATCCCAGTAATCATTGTTCCCGTTATCAATGTTGTAGTCATCATAATCATAGTCGCTAAAATCAATTCCCCAAGATTGTATTATGAAAAGTATCATCAAAAAGCTGTATTGGGGCGAGGTAATACCCTGCAAGGAACCGTCACCCAACACTCAGAAGTACAAGGACACAAAGGCGCATCTTGATCAGGTTGAAAGCGAAATTCTCAAACAGTTTCCGACATTATCGAACGGCCTTGACGAATACAGGGAAACGATGTGGAATATGGCTGCCATGGAAAGTGAGGAGGACTTTATCAGAGGTTTCAGACTCGGCGCAAAATTCATAATCGACATCTTAAACAATTCCGAATAATCAAAAAGCTCCGTCCGGACAAATCGGACGGAGTTTTTTCCAACTGAGAAAAAGCGCATAACCCGCAATCACAGGTTATGCGCTATACTATTATAGATTTAAATCATTCTTCATTGTACTGTTTAATTATATCTATGCGTATACGTGTTGTAACACCAAAAAATAAACCTAAAAAATACAATGGTGAAGTGATGGTATAATTAAAGCTTTCAAAACGTATATTATTTGAATATTGAAATGGTAACAATAATGATGTAAAATAATAAGCAATAATTCCAATCGGAAGACATATCGCCGATATCGTTGTATATATAAATGAGATTAACTTATTAGTATTACCGAATGCAGTTGCAACCATGATACAAGCACAAACAACAGCGGTCAATTCATATACAAAAATATCCCCTGATACAGGCAGAAAATAGTTTGAAATACGTGGAATAGCAGTAACATTGTTCATTATGGTCATCAAAACAACAAATGCGATTGAAAAAAACGCCGAGGCGAGTGCTCTTATCACTATATCGTTTTTTAACTTATCTTTGCTCCAACATAGCAACCTATAACATATGCAAACACTTATTATGATTCCCAACGAAAAGAAATGAAACAAGCAATACTGTATACTTATCCAACTGCTTCCTATAGGGTGACTGTATAAAGTAAAACCCATTCTGTACTTAAGAGTCAAAATTATATTTATTGCAAATGCAGCCATATTCCCGATGAGTGATAACAAATAATTATCTTTTGCTATTGCAATTACCGATACAAAATATAATGCTAATGGAAATAAAACATAAACAAGATGATATTTCATATAATAGTTCTCTTTTTGCCAAAAACAACAGATCACGACTATGGTAGCAGTCAGATAAATGAATACGGGAATTATTAAAAGAAGCCATGTCTTTAGATTTAGCTTGCTGTTTTTATTCATGGATGATGCTCCTTTCCGGACATAGCTATCCGCAGTACATCGATTATTCCAACTCAAAATGATATACCGGTCATATTAACCAGAATATGATTGCAGCAATCGCCGAAATTATTGATGCAACAAGGAAGAATATCCCTTCACCACCGGATTTGTTCTTGAATTCAGAAATCAGCTCATCATCGGGAATATCACGGGTATAGAGAATGTGAGTATCATCGTGAGTGCCAAACTCGCCGTTTTCGTCATATTTTCCCACTGCAGTGAAAACAGTATCGTACAGCGCAGGATTTACTACAGAGTATTCAACGACGACACAGCCTACATCATTCTCGGTCATTCCCGCCGTCACGAAATGTCCGGGACTCGTCTGAACAAGACCGTACTCATACAGCAGATCATCCGGAAGATTTGTCGGAGCAATCATCGCATCATCACCGACATATGACGTTTCTTCATACCGGAAGCAGGACAAAAGCCACTTTGATACCGGAATATTTCCTATCTTGGCTTTTCCGTAAAAGGCTTCTGTCTTAAGCTCCTCCGGAAAATCTGGGTTATTGTATTTTTGAGATCCTTGAAAAAAAGATTCAATATGCTTTTCTTCCCAAACCTCTTCAACCTCATAGGTGTATGATCCGTCCGTGTGCTCATAGCCTTTTTCACGATACTGAAGCATTTTTGTCGTGCGGAGTACGACTGCGCCGCTTATGCCGGTGACAGGGTCTTCTGCTTCCGAACTGACATGGAATTTACCTCTGATGATATCGGAATCATCAAGTCCGCCTGCTGCGTCCGTAAAGCATACGACAGCAATTATCAGACATATCAGAAAGCAGAAAGCAAAGAATGCAAAAGCAACTAACGAAGCTCCTCTCGACCATCGTTTTGTTCTCATAGATGTTATCCTTTCATTGCTGCGGCTCCGATTCTCGAACCTATTGAAACAGCCCTGCATAAACAGTACGCACTACCCATGCAGGAATTTCACATTTTCCTGTTTGTTTTTTGTATGTGACGATTCAGAACAGTGTCATTTTCAATTGCCTGACTGATCCACCACATTATCGCAGATTATAGCGAGCGCGATCATAATATCCTGATAGCTTTCATCAAGTATCCTTATGCGGTAGCAATCCTGCCAGACCGTCTGAGCGGTATCTATATGTCCTATAGTTGTACCGCCTACCTGAAGCTCGAAGTCAAATCCCATAAGATCGCCGACTATCTTGAGATCCTTGCCATTTATTGTTCCGGCAAGCTCGGGATTGGTGAGCTTTATCTTCTTTTTGAGCTTACCGATCTCCGAACCGTTCAGGAACAACGAGTATTCCGGCATTACAGCGATCAGCTTCTTCTTCAGCATCAGCACCTCTGTGCCGCTTTTCTGTATCGAGAAGTTAAGACGGGGCAGATCTCCTTCAACATGATATACCGGAGCTTCGCTTTTGTCGTAAATATCAAACTTCGGCTTTATGGAGATAGCCTTCTGCTTCATAAAGAATTCAACAGCCTCGCCGGTAGAAGTATTGACAGAAACGACTGTGCTGCTTGCGGAAACCGCTTCTCCGCTTTCGAGCTTCTTCACGATCTCGGAAAGCTCGGTAACTGCGCGGTCGGCGTTAGAGGTACCTTCGTCCTTGTGACCAAGGAACATATCAAGTCCGCCGCTAAGCGCTGTAGTCATACCTGAAACGCCGCTCGTTCCTATCTTGCCCATTATGATGTTCTCACCGTCAACTCTGACGAATACATCGAACATATCGGATACCTTCCTGTACACGACCGACTGTGTTCCGTTTATATCGCCCAATTCGGGTGTTCCGAAGCTCACGGTGATCTCCGAGAGCTCTTCGAGCAATACCTCGTTGGTAAAACCTTGTGTGTTCGGTATCTTTGCAAAACCGAATCCCTTGCTGTCAGACAGATCGAATGATCCCATTGTTCGATTTCCTCTCCTGTTTGTTTTTTATATGCAGCCTTACGGCTCAACGATACTGAAGAATTTCGCGTCTGCGAATCCTGTTATTCCGGACATCAGCTTTCCGAGCAGTTCCGTATCTCCGTCCTGTGTCAGATTGGCGTTTATCAGGTCGGCATTGTTCTGTATGATACCGAACAGTCCAGCCTTATTTGTTGTCCATGTGACATCGGGTGACTCCGCAAGCGCCCCCTGCTCGTAAAGTACTACACCTTCCTTTACCACAAGCGTGAATGTATCGTCCGGAAGAACGATGTTTGCCGTGAAGCTCAGGTCGCTTATGAGCGTGGTATCGGTGATGATGCCGAGATACTGTATTATCATTTTCGGGGTCATGTGTGTCATAAGCCCGCCGCTTGACTTTGCGCGTGTTGACTCATCGGTATTCGTACCGAAACGAAGCTCCTGCGCCGCGCAGAGATACGCGTTGCGCCAGGTTCCGCTTTCCGCGGTGTAGGCAAGCTGTTCGAGCGCGTCCGCGCAGAGATATCTCGCGTCGGTGTTTGCCGGGTCTGCAAAAACGAGTATATTCGTTATCTCCGCTACCCACTGATACTCGCCATTGTCGTAATCCTCTTTCGCTTTTCGGAGAACTGCATCTGTGTCGCCGAGATACTCGACGAACTTCTTTGCGCTGTCGGAGGGAGCAAGCTGTCCGAGATGAACGGGATTTGCGTCATACCAGCCCATATACTTCTGATAAACAGCTTTTGAATTGTGAGCGACAGTACCGTAATACTGTCTTGTGTACCACACCTTTGAGAGTTCTTCCGGAAGCTCGATCATATTGGCTATCTCGGTGCTTGTGTAACCCTTGTTGATGTAGTGAAGCGTCTGGTCATTGATGAATTTATAGACAGCGGCAGTATTCGTTATGTACTCGTTTATTGTATCGTTGCCCCAATGCGGCCAGTTGTGTGACTGGAATACTACCTCAACTTTATCGCCGTAGAGTTTCAGCGTTTCCATAAGGTATTCCGACCAAGCCTGACCGTCACGCACCTGCGCGCCGCGGAGAGTGTAAAGGTTGTGCAGTGTTCCGGTACAGTTCTCAGCCATCCAGAGAGCATTTTTCTGCGGGAACCATGTGTTCATCTCAGCGGGAGCCTCTGTTCCGGGTGTAAGCTGGAATTCCATTTCCACTCCGTCAACCGTCACGGTCTGACCTGTCGCGGAGATAATATCCGTCGGAGATATATAAGATGTGGTACCGCAGGACTGCCCCATTCCGATACCTATGCAGAGCGAGCCTGTCTCGCCGCCGTCAAGAAGCGTCCCGTACTGGTAAGTAGCGCGTCTTGCCATGCTGTTTCCGGCAAATATATTTTCGCTGACCGCGTGCTCCTCAAATCCCTCGGGGGCGAATATCTTCACTTCGCCGTTCTTCACCTGTTCTTCGGTAACTATACCCTCAACTCCGCCGTAATGATCTACATGGGAATGTGAGTAAAGCACCGCTTTAACCGGAAAATCGCCAAGGTTTTCCCTGACAAGCTCGAATGCCGCACGCGCACACTCCACCGTCATGAGCGGATCATATACTATCCAACCGGTATCGCCTTTTATGAAGGTGATGTTGGACATATCGTAGCCGCGCACCTGATATATGCCGTCCGTCACCTCGAACAGACCGCAGATATGGTTGAGCTGCGCATTTCTCCAAAGACTCGGGTTTGATGTGACGGGCGCGTCCTTGTCGAGAAAAGAATACGCCGCCTGGCTCCATGCCACAGTTCCGTCCTCTGCAAGAATTTCAAGGCTTTCAGGAGCGGCTATGAGACCGCGACTTGCGTTTTCAAACTCGCTCTTGTCGTCGAAATCGAGAAGCGCATACACCTTGTCATTGGTATCTTTTGTGTACTGTGTAGCATCCTTCGTGTCGGTATTCAGTCCGAGGTCAGCGGGTGTTTCCTCTGACTTCGTTTCGGAAACCGCGGTACTTGTGGCCGGCAGCTGTTCGGCAGTTGTACCGGCAGTTGTACTGGCAGCGGCGGTCGTTTCGGAAACTGTAGTTGTCGATGTGGGTGTCGTGCCGTTATTGCAGCCGGAAAGCACAATAACGGCTGCGGATAATAAAGCTAACTGTTTTCTCATATATCTCCTTACATTTTTACTTTGCAGCAAAGAAGCTGCCAAAATCAAATCCTGTCGGCATAGGTATAGTTACCATATAGATCGTTGCAAGCACAAGACCGATGACCGCAATCAACAGTACCACTGTACGGTTCGGGAGCTTTTTGAATACACCGACTATACCGAGCATGAACAGAACTACGGAATAGATGACATTCACAAGGTTGTAAGCATCGCCGTTTGAGTTGTCACGCTGACCCTCTTCAAGCAATATGCGTGACTCTTCGAGCAGTTCGTTAGCGGTCACGAAGTATTCGTCCAGCATTCCCTCGACCTCAAAAGGAGAGTTCATATCCTCGGTCATCTGGTTTATAGCTTCAGTCATTATGCTACTGCAATTCTGCGCCGCATAGGTCTCAAGCTTTTCCTGTATAAGTTCTGCTTCAACGGTATCACCTTCCGCGTTTGCAACGATCTGATCGAAGCTGTATTCCATCATAGTGTTCCACGCCATAAGATCAGACAAGTACAGCTGCATACCCGCGTTGTACTCCGAGTTTCCCTCGGAAGCAAGATTGTTGCTCTTTGTGTAATTGGTAGCCTGATTTCCGCCGTGAAGCGAGCCTATCCACGATGCCCACGCCGTAAGCAGAGCGGTTATGCCGAGGAATATCGCTACAAGCACCTCGACTGTGTTCTCGCTGAAAAGCGGCTTCTTTGTTTTAGTCTCTTCTGACATTGTTTTTTCCTCCGTTAATTATTCAAGTTCCGAAAAAGATATACCGTCGTCTTCAACTGTGAACACCACAGGGTCGGTCAGATAATAGTCACCGTAAACA
>JAGBMA010000057.1 GCA_017635095.1 Ruminiclostridium sp.
CGTGTCTGCATTGTCTTTGTAGATAGCCTTTAGCTGGCTCTTAGCTTGCAAGATGATACTTGCCGATATTTCACGGCTTCGGATAGTCGCAATGAGCTTCTCAAACTGCGGTATTTCGCCAATATTGGCGAACTCGTCTAACAAACAGCGTACATGATAGGTCAGCTTTCCCCCTGGGGAATTATCTGCTTTGGTGCAGAGTAGGTTGAAAAGCTGAGAATACATGATCGCTACAAGGAAGTTGAATGTAGCGTCTGTATCGGAGATGATTATGAAAAGCGCACTCAGCTCGTCACCGAGCTTGTTAAGGTGCAGCTCATCGTAGGAGGTGATCTCCAAAACCTCATCTATTGCAAAAGGCGCGAGTCGTGTCGAACAGCTAATAAGAATAGACTTAGCCGTTTTTCCGGCAGCGAGCTTATACGCCTTGAATTGTTTGAGAGCAAAAGCACCCATTCGCCGTTGTTCGGCATCGGGCTTTGTTTCAAACAGGTCAGCATAGTCCTCCATAACACCAGGATCATCGTGCTTTGTGCCGTTCAGCCAGCACTCCACGATCTCAAATTCAAGGTCAATGCTGTTCTTGAACTCCTCATCGTCCTCACGGCACTCCGAATTGTTGATCATGTCGATCAGCGTTTCAAAGTTCCATTCATCTTCGGGGTACATAGCGAAAATAAGGGCAATATACGCAGTATAGAGCAGTTTTTCAGCCTTTACCCAAAAGTCATCGCCGGACGGCTGCTGAGAGGAAGAAGTATTCTTGATAAGCACTTCCACGAATTTGAGAATGTCCTTCTCACGGTTCTTTTTGCTGATGTAAGCAAACGGATTGTAGTGCATACTTTTCGCAAAGTCGATTGTGTTGAACACCTTGATCTTGTAAGGCTCATAGACAGGGATATATCTGCCTTTTTTGTCTTTGAGATAGTTTCCCTTATCGTCTCTGCGATACTCGATTTTTCCGTCTACTCGTTTCGGGCGGCCCCTTTGGAGCATTCTTCCGCACTCCACAAGCACCGTACCCTTCGGGTCGGTCACTACATAGGAGGAGTGCATCTGCATCAGGTTCGGCTTTACGAAAAATCGTGTCTTACCTGAGCCTGAACCGCCGATCACAAGAATGTTCTTGTTACGGGCAAATTTCGGTGCAGAGGGCTTGCCCATAGTCAGGGATTCCGTCCGTGTGAGGATCACATTGTTTTCGGGGCAGGATAAGTCCATATACGGCTCAATATCCTTTTCACCGCCCCATACGGCAGAGCCGTATTCCTCGCCCTGGCGAAATTTCTTCTTGTTTTTCGACTTGACATAGAGGACTAACCTCATTACACCCGCTAAACCCAAGCCGAAAAGAAGATCAAACGGGTGTAAACTGGGAAAGATTCGTGCAAACGCCACACCGAGATTGCTCATGAAGGGCAGGATTTTCTCCTGAAATCCGTCACCCTCAGCGGTTCGATACGCAAAGCCGATCAGGTTGCCTACATAAGAGAAAGCGACATAGGGAACAGCCTTGATGATCAGCTTTTTGAGTTTTCTCGTGTCGATCTGCAATTCGCAGACCTTTCCTTTCTGTTGGTATCGGCACAAAAGTCTGCCGTAAAAATATCATCGCCCCTTGCCCGTGGAACGGGTGCAGGCTGGAAGTGGTTGTAGATCACCGTCTGTTCTCCCTTGTTTTCTCTCTCTGTTTCTGTTTGCGGGGTTTGCTCCTGAGCTTCTGAGCCTGCTGCTGCATCTGCTCACGGGTGAACTCACCACGCTTCTGTGTCTTGCCCTGTCCCTTGCCGACATACTCCGAAAATGCCCTCTTGAAATCCTCTGTCTTAGCAGCGGAAAAGAAAACATGATAGGTAGGCGGCGAGGTACTTTTATCTCTTTTCAGGGCAAAATCCACATCGTATTTTCGTGCGGTTTTCAGAAAATCCCCGATATTTCGGTCTGAAACCTCAATGCTGTCAAGCTTTGACGGGGACTTTGCCTGCAACTGCTTGAAGGTCATTCGTCCCTTTTTCTCTGCCTTGCCCGACAAAAACTCCTGCAATGCTGATTTCAGCACATCGGCGGACATTTTCTCCGCCTTGATCGAAATGTCAATGGTTTTCTTCGCACCGTTCTCGTAATCAGACGGCATTACGCATCACCGCCAGACTTGACCTCATAAACGGCATACGCTTCGGCAGACAGCCAGTTGTGGAGGTCTGCGAGGGCGGCTTCTGCTGCTTCGGGTGTCTTGTAGTTGCCCATCGGGATCTGATTACCGCTGGTGTCAGTGCCGACCATCTCATAATCGGGCTTCACAATGCCGTTCTCGTCCGGCTCTGCATCTTCCCAATTCGTGACAACACCGATTCTCACAAGATTATCGTAGTTCAGAAACTCGCCATACTGTGTGGTAATTGTCTTAGCCATGATTTTTCACTCCTCTCCGTAACAGCTCATAGAGCCTGTTGTGATATTCCTCCTGAAGCTCATCAAAAGAAGAAAACACGGTGTCAAGTGTCTTTTTGTCTATCCTGTCACCGAGCATATCCATGACGATCGCTTCAAATTCGCTGTGAAAGCTGTAAAACAGGTCGTTTACAGACTTTCATGCGGCTTCGGGATCTGCGTCCTGCTTCTCAGGAATCGGATTGAAATATCCGGTCTTGAGATACACAAGCCTGTCAGGGCAGTAATAGCGATGCTGATCGCCTTTACCGCAGGGGATCGCATAACCGAAGTCAACAGCTCCGGCAATAAGCCCCTTTTTCAGCGTAGCAATGCCGATACCGCTTGCCTGAGAGATCTCAGACAACGATACATTCCTGCCTGTAAATGCAGGAGTTACCGCCACATTCTTCTTTGCAGCCATAGAACCACCTCCTTTCTCTGTCAGACAGCCATACCATAACCGAGATCACGCCTGATCTGTTCGTCAATGTTACGGCTCTCACAA
>JAGBMA010000058.1 GCA_017635095.1 Ruminiclostridium sp.
AAAAATAGAAGTCAACTAAGAAAAAAGTAGAAAGCATCGAAAAATAGAAGTCTATTCATCTTTTTATAGACATATAATACCAAATCTATTGACTTTTGTCAAGCCTTCGCTATAATAGAAATTGAGCTCAGGGATAAAAGCGATTATCTCACAAAATGAAGTCCGGAATTCGGAAAGGAGGAAAAGCCATAGCTAACGAAATTGTGTTTTCAGAGATGAAGTACAGGAATGTGCCACCTGCCAGACTTGCAAAAGCGCTGGGTCTTACCGAAAAGGTATTGATGCAGGTTCTGCGTTTTGAGTTGGACGAGCAGGAGCAGCTTCGCATGGTGCAGTTAATTAACAGCATTGCGCGATAGTTTTGCGGGAGGTTACAGAAAAAAGTGATCACAAAATCGAAAAAATTTTTCAGGGGGTCTTCACTTTTTAGTTAAGTAAATTGTTAATTGCGCTAATCAACGCAAGCATAGATCGGTAATATTACCGATCGCCGAAAATCCCGAAGTATACGTATACTTCGGATTCCGGAAAATGGGACCCTGACCCATTTTCGACTATGCAAATTCGCAGAATTTCATGAAGGGAGAGAAGAAATGCGAACAAACAGAAAGCATAAGGTCTTGACGTTCACCTTTGACGAGTGGGCAAAAATAGAGAAGCTCGCCGCGAGGTGTAATATGAAGACCGCAACATTTATCAAGACTTCCGCACTGAAGGGCAAGGTGTTCGTGATCGACTTGAAAGAAAACCATGATTATGTGGTTGCACTTAACAGGATCGGCTCGAACATAAATCAGATCGCACGGATAGCAAACGAGACCGGGTATATACACCCCGATGATCTTGCAAGGCTCGACGAATTCAAGGAGGAGATTTGCCGTATATCAAAGTCATATCAATCAAAGATTCAGTCGCTGGCTGCCTGAATTACATTGCCAACCCTGAGAAAACGGAAGATAGGGAATTGCTGACGGGCATCAACACTTCCGTCGATCTGAAAGAGGCTTTGCAGGATTTCAAGCTGACATACGAGGTGTGTTCACACAGAAATTTCAATGCAACACCGCTTGAGGGTAAGTCGCCGATTAAGGCATTTCATCTTGTCCAGTCGTTCGCGGCAGGCGAGTGCAGCGCGGAGACTGCTCACAAGATCGGAGTTGAGTGGGTACAGAAAGCGTTCGGTTCCGACTATCAGGTTGTTGTCACCACTCATGTCGATACCGAACATATACACAATCACTTTCTGCTATGCCCCTATGACCTGAACGGCAAAAAGTTCAACAGCAACAAGACGAGCCTTGACCGTGTTAGGAAAGTATCGGACGCTATCTGTCGGCGGTACGGTATCGGAGAAATGGAGAAATTGCTTGCCCGGAACGACCACAAGCCCTACGCGATATGCTACGGCGAGTGGCTGCACCGCAAGCGCGGTACTTCATGGAAAGCGAGAATTTCCGAGTACATTGACAGCCTGATACCGCTGTCAAAAAGCCTCGATCATCTGTTGCAAATCATGGAAGCTCACGGGTATAAAGTCAAGCGCGGCTGTTACATCTCTGTCCGGGCTCCCGAACAAAAGAAGTCAGTCCGGCTGAAAACGCTGGGTGCTGACTATGCCGAAGCAGCACTTGCCGAACGCATACAGGAGTACCTTGACACGCAGCCGAAACCGAGAACTCTCAACGAGATCTTCGAGCTGCTGCAAAGGGAATTCAAGCGTGAAACGCGGAACATCTGTTTCGCCGCAGGCGTGAAAAACACTACCGAGCTTCTCGTCAAGCAGCTTGCGCTCATCAATTCCGAGCATATCACGGGCATCGGACAAGCTGAGGGACTTCTTGAAAAAACGCAAAAGCGAATAACCGAGCTTGAAACGGCAATCACGGATTTGAGTGCGGAGATACAGCACAAGCAGATCGTGGCTGCCGCCGCCGAGAGATTTTTCGGTAAGCATAAGCCTTACCCGGCTTCACAGAAAAAGACGGACAAGCTGGTACTGAAAAATGCAGGAGTCACAGCACTTGCCGATGTTGCAGGATATGCCGAAGATGTCGAAAAAGATAAAGCACGGCTCGTGGAAATGCAGTCGGAGCTTGCAGAACAGAAAAAGCGCGAAGCTGTCCTGCGCGGTATCATCAAGACTTACGGTGACCGTGACAACTACATCACCAAGCTCGTCAAGCGAACCCGTGAAAAGCTCGACGAACAGGAGCAGGCAAGGGTCAAGGAGCTTCAAGCTAAGAAGTACACAGTCTATACGCCGGACGATCCCAAGAATTTCCACATATCGCGGGCGAATATAGACTATTACAAGGAGAGCTTCGAGCGGAGCGTGTTTGATGTTAGTGCTGACCCGGACGATATACGCGAGATGTTGACTACGATCAGGGACACCGATGACTTGTACGAGGGTGATGTTATTTGCATAGATAACATCGGGTACTATTTGGATTACAACAAGATTTACCGGATTGATGACTTTATGCAGTCCCGAATTGAAGCCGAGCACCAGCGTCAGGAGGAGCTTGCAAAACAGGAGCAGGAGCGCATCGCCACCGAGGAACGCCGCCGTCAGCAGGAAGAAGAACAGCGCAGACTGGAAGAACAGAAAAAGAAGAAGGAAGAGGAAACAACAAAACAGGTGAAGTCTAAGAAAAAGACAGGACCTCGCCTGTAGGGATTGGAGGTTAAATGAGAAGATATGAAGTCAGGACGAGCACCGTAGCCGAGACCACGGACGAACAGATCAAGGCTCTCGCAGCCAGCTTTTACCCGACGATAAAGGCTTTCTATAATACCGACGAGGGCAGAAAGATGTTCGAGCACTACATGAACGAGGTAAACGGCGACGATAAGAAGCCTGCCGCTTAAACAACAATGCTTACCCGCCCTGTTTTGGGGCGGGTGGGCAAATTGGTTAAATTACAGAGGTTATGTTGATACATTCAGCAGCTTGCTATAACTTTTGTCAATTCCTATCGCTCCGAGTGGAGCAGTTATCAGTATCGCCATTACTGCAACGGACAGCACGATATTTCCGCATGGCAGTCCTGCTGCGAGAGGAACGGAACCGATAGCAGCCTGTACCGTAGCTTTCGGGAGATATGCTATAACGCAGAAAAGCCGTTCTTTGGCATTAAGCTCAGTCCCGATAAGGCAGATAAGAACGCCGACTGCGCGGAATGTGAGTGCCGTGAATATCATTGCAATTGCGGAAAGACCGGCTCCGAGAGCATAACGGATATCGACTGCTGCGCCTACGAGCACAAACAATATGAGCTCTGCGGCTATCCACAGCTTGCCGAATTTTGCAGAAAGGCTTGCTGAAACTGTGCTGTCAGATTTTATCTTTATGACGCAAGCCATAGCAACTACCGCGAGCAGCCCGGACACCGCAACATAGCTTTTTACAAGTGTTTCGACTGACATCAGCAGAAATGCCGCCGCAAGGAGTATGACGACTTTAGTGCTGTTTCCTATTGTGTGAGCGTGCTTGTGCGCAGTTTCAAACAAAGCGAAAAGAGCAATCCCCGCTGCCGTACCGAGCAGTACTCCGAGTATTATTGACACCGGAATGTTGGCAAGGCTGATGATGTTTACTTCTCCGCCCTGAGCCATTGTCATAAAGGTCGAGAACAGCACAATAACAAAAATGTCATCGCATGAGGCTCCTGCAAGTATCATCTGAGGTATGCTCTTATCAGTGCCGCGCTTATCTTCGATCAGCTTTACCATTCTCGGAACAACGACAGCAGGTGAAACAGCACTCAGAACTGCACCCATAGTGGCGGCTTCAATAAGATCAATTCCGAAGAAGATCGGTGCGAAGCAGACATACCCGACTATCTCAAAGCAAGCAGGCAGAAATGACATAAGCACAGCTGGTCTGCCGACTTTTTTCAGGTCGGACAGGTTTAATGAAAGCCCGGCTTTAATAAGAATGATGATGAGCGCGATCTGTCGGAGTTCCGAGGAAATACCGAGTATAGACGGGTCGAGCAGGTCAAGCACATAGGGACCTGCTACAATTCCAGTCAGCAGCATACCGATGATCCGCGGCAGCTTCAAGGTATTAAATATTGCGGCAGCCGACAGACCAACAAGAAAAATTATTGCAAGTGAAAGTAACATAATAACCTCCTACAATCAAAAAAGCCGACAGTATCTGCGTAAATTGCAGATGCCATCAGCTTAAAAAGCGGTTTCGGTTTATCCGAGGGAGAGCGTCATTCCCTTTATTGTTGATTATTATATCACATATCAGAGGGAATGTCAAGAAATAGTTAAAAGAGGTGATATAAAATAATGTTAATAATTTAACATATACTATTGTAATATATAGATTTTAGAAAAATATCAAATATCGCGCTTTAAAGTATTGAATTTTCACTTAAAGTGTGGTATAATAGGGACAATGAAGTATTCAAGGAGGATAGAAAACTAATGAAAGCAGTGATTTATGCAAGATATTCGTGCGATAACCAGCGCGAGGAGAGCATTGAGGGGCAGCTCCGTGAGTGCAAGGCTTTTGCCGAGAAGAAGGACATGACCGTCATCGGCACATACATTGACCGTGCCATGTCAGCCAAGACCGATAACCGCCCGGAGTTTCAGCGTATGATAACCGAAAGCAGCAAGGGGCTTTTCGAGACCGTGATCGTGTGGAAGCTCGACCGCTTCGCCCGCAATCGCTATGACAGCGCCCGTTACAAGATGTTGCTTCGCAAGAACGGTGTCAAGGTGGTGTCTGCGACAGAAGTCATATCCGAGGGAGCCGAGGGCATTATCCTTGAATCCGTGCTTGAAGGGTATGCGGAATACTACTCCGCGGAGCTGTCAGAGAAAGTCATCAGAGGAATGACCGAAAATGCCCTGAAAAAGCAGTATAACGGTGGTAATGTGCCGACAGGCTACTACATTGACGAACAGAAGCACTATCAGATTGACGAGCTGGTCGCGCCGTTCATTCGTGAAGCCTTTCAGATGTACATTAACAACCGCCCGATAAAGGACATTGTGGCGTATCTTAACGAGAACCATGTTACAACCTGCAAGAACAAGCCGTTTACAAAGACATCGGTCTCGGCAATGCTTCAGATTCGCAAGTACATGGGCGAGTATAGATACCGCGATGTAGTGTTTGAGGACGGAATCCCCGCAATTATCACAAAGGAGATGTTCAAAATGGCGCAGGAACGCCTTGAAAAGAACCGTTACGCCCCCGCGACTATGAAAGCCGACATAACCTACCTGCTTACCACCAAACTGATTTGTGGGCATTGCGGCGCGTTCATGGTCGGGGAAAGCGGCACGGGAACAGGCAATAAGAAGTACCACTACTACAAATGCGTATCAGCCAAAAAGACGAAAAGTTGCCCGAAAAAGACGCTTCGCAAGGAATTCATTGAAAACCTTGTGGTTGACAGCGTTGTGAGGAATTTGTTTGATCCCGACACAATTGATAGGATTGCGGACGCGGTTATGGCGGAGCAGGATAAGGAAAGTACCGTTATCCCGCTGCTGGAGCGGGAATTGGCGGAAACACAGAAAACGCTCGACAATGTTATGACAGCTATCGAGCAGGGAATCATCACGGAAACCACCAAGCGCCGCATGAGGGAGCTTGAAGCCAAGAAGTCCGAGATCGAGACAAAAATTATCAGGGAAGAGATCAAGGAACGCCGGCTTACGAAGGAAGAGATCGTGGCATGGCTCACCAAACTCACCAAACTTGACCTTGCGGACGAGGGTAACAAGCTCAGGATCATCGAGACTTATGTGAACTCGGTGTATGCTTACGATGATAAAATTGTAGTCAATTTCAACTGCAGGGAGGAACCGGAAACGGTTCCCCTCCCGCTCAAAATAGTGACCGATGTTTCGGATTTGTTAGCAGTCGGGGAGCCATCATAAGTATCCAATTTAGATATTCAGCCCACAAAAGGCTTGGTTAAGCCATTTGTGGGCTGAAATCTTATGGATTTTAAAAAACACGTTTCGTAGATATTTTTTGACCGTTTTTGAGTACTTACTGGACTTGAACTGACCGAGTGTAGAAAAATTAAGTGATATTTTATTAAAAAGCAACAAATTAATAATATTTGACCAAATTCAAATATTTTCTATATATCGTACAAAATATTTTATGAAAGTTTGTTAAAAACAATGAATCGTTTGACTTTTTCCGACCGATATGATATAATCGGAAAGGTCGCATACACGACCGGAATCGGAGCTGAAAGTCAATGGAAAACATCGAGGTCACGGTCATCGGCGGCGACATATCTCTTGCCGAACGTCAGGCATATATCGAACGAGGAAAAAATAATAAACCGAATATGATACTGACGGCAGTCAAGGTGGAATTGGACGGTGACTTTGCCGATATCACATATCAATACGCAGACCCGCCGCAGGATATGACAGTAAGCATTGGTGGCTGCATGATCGGTAAGTTCGGCAGTTTCAACCACGGCAAGCAAGCCGAATACCTTGACAGGATCCCGAACGATCTGAATTAAATAACATTTAGAGCCTGTAAGCTCAGATGTGAGTAACATCGCATTTGAACTTGCAGGCTCTTTTTTTGTTGCAAAATTTTGGTAAAAACAGAAAATTTCATTGGCGGCAGCAGGAAAAAATCGTCAATGTAATGAATTTTTCACAGAAAGGAACTCCAATGTATTTCACAGATTCACCCCATTTACAGAGCATAGAGGCGGCTATGAAAATGATACCGCGTCACCCGCTGACACAGGACGCAGAACAGAAAGGAAGCAGCATGAAACTAAAATTTTTATCGGAAGATCACCGTGACAGATTTCTCTCCCTTTTCAAGAGACTCCGAACAAATCCCCTTCGCAGTGAGCCGGAGTATTGCGCTGCGATCTATCTGCTGACAGCAGATCCCGACCTGTGGGAAACAGTCGCAGATAAGGTCAAGGACGAAAGTATCGAATTCAAAAGCATTAAGCTGGGAACCGTTGACTGCGAACGATATGCGCTGTATAAGTCGGCAAAGGACATTCTTTGCCATAAGTTCAAGCTATCATTGGCAGAACTGCGGGAAATGGAACTGCTTGATATTACCATAAAGCTGATACGGACGGCGGTTCTTGTCTCCAAGAACGGCTACGGGTACATAGAAGTCGATAAATTCGGTTTGGACGACATCAAGGTCTGAACCGTTTTTATATATTTTTATCACAAGAAGGAAGAAGGTGAAATAATGCCGAATTATGTAACGAACCGCATTGTAATGACCGGTGAGCAGTCACGGATACCGTATCTGTACATCGCACTACATCAGATCGGCGGTGCTCAACAAAATGCTGCTCGGCGAGCTTAACAAGATACTTGCTCTTATTCATGACAATGAAGAATTGTTTATTAAGAAACTGGCGGATATGTCCGGTGAACAGAGCAATAAAGATGTTGTTGCGGCTAACAAGACACTTGCCAAATACAAGAAAAGAATTGATGAGATAGGTAAACTGTTCACTCATCTTTTCGAGGAACACGCCCTCGGCAAGATGCCGGACGACAGATACGACGAAATGTCGGCATCATATAACGAAGAACTTGAAAAGCTGAAATCCGACAGCGCTGAATTGCAGGAATTTGTTGATGAACGCGAACAGAAAAAGTCGGATATTACACAATTTATCGACCTTGTGCGTAAATATGAGAGCATTCCGGAGCTTACTCCGGAAGTGGTACATGACCTTGTGGAAAAGATAGTGGTTCATGAAGCTACCAAAAGATACAAGCGTCGTTATCAGCAGGTCGAGATTCATTTCAGGTTCAACGTCGTCAGCGTATCCGCAACGGTAGATACAAGAAACTATACGAACGAAGCATCACAGGAATATGAAAAGGCGGAAGTGCAGGCTTGACCTGCACTTCCGCAAGGAAAGATTAAACCTTCGTTATTTTGCATAAGCGTAGATCGGTAATATTACCGATCGCGAAAAAAATCAAAAGTATTTCGAAGGTTTCTTTGTATGCGCGCGTCGTGCGCGCCTTTGGAAACCTTCTTCATGACATCATGTCATGCGTACTTCTGATTCCGGAAAATGGGACCCTGACCAATTTTCGACTATGCAAATTCGCAGAATTTCATGAGGGGAGAGAAGAAATGCGAACAAACAGAAAGCATAAGGTCTTGACGTTCACCTTTGACGAGTGGGCAAAAATAGAGAAGCTCGCAGCAAGGTGTGGTATGAAGACCGCGACATTTATCAAGACTTCCGCGCTGAAGGGTAAGGTGTTCGTGATTGACTTGAAAGAAAACCACGATTATGTGGTAGCTCTGAACAGGATCGGTCAGAACATAAATCAGATAGCGAGGATAGCAAACGAGACCGGGTATATTCGCCCGGATGACCTTGCAAGGCTCGACGAATTCAAGGAGGAAATTTGCCGTATATCAAAGTCATATCAATCAAAAATTCAGTCGCTGGCTGCCTGAACTACATTGCCAATCCTGACAAGACTGAAGAGAGAACATTGCTCACGGGCATTAACACTTCCGATGACTTGAATGAAGCATTGCAGGATTTCAAGCTGACATACGAGGTGTGCTCACACAAGAGTTTCACCGCAAAGCCGCTTGAGGGTAAGTCTCCGGTCAAAGCATTTCACCTTGTCCAGTCGTTCGCGGCTAGCGAGTGCAGCGTAGAAACGGCGCACAGGATAGGCGTGGAGTGGGTACAGAAAGCGTTCGGTGCGGATTATCAGGTCGTGGTGACTACTCATGTTGATACGGAGCATATCCACAATCACTTCCTATTATGCCCTTACGATCTGAACGGCAAAAAGTTCAACAGCAACAAGGCAAGCCTTGACCGTGTCCGCAAGATTTCGGACGCTATATGCCGCAGTTATGGTATCGGGGAAATGGAAAAGCTCCGCGCCCAGCCCGACCACAAGCCTTATGCGATTTGCTACGGCGAGTGGCTGCACCGCAAGCGGGGAACATCGTGGAAAGCGCATATCGCCGAATACATCGACCACCTGATACCCTTTGCGAAAAATCTCGACGAGCTGTTGAAGATCATGGAAGCGCACGGCTACACGATCAAACGTGGTTTCTACATTTCTGTCAAGGCTCCGGAGCAGGGACGGGCGGTACGGCTGAAAACGCTCGGCGTGGACTACACGGAAAATATGCTCCGGCAGCGGATACAGGATTACCTTGACTCCCAGCCCAAGCAGCGGACGATCCCGGAGATATATCAGCTGATACTGCGGGAATTTGAACGCGAGACACGCAACATCTGTTTTGCGGCAGGAGTGAAAAACACTACCGAGCTTCTCGGCAAGCAGCTTGCGCTCATCAATTCCGAGCATATCACGGGCATCGGACAAGCTGAGGGACTTCTTGAAAAAACGCAAAAGCGTATAACCGAGCTTGAAACGGCTATCACGGATCTGTCGGCGGAGATACAGCACAAGCAGATCGTGGCTGCCGCCGCCGAGAGATTTTTCGGTAAGACCAAGCCTTACCCTGCTACGCAGAAAAAGGCGGACAAGCTGGTACTGAAAAATGCTGGGGTCTCTTCTTTGGCTGATGTCTCGGAATACAGCGCAGATGTGGAATCCGATAACACAAAGCTCGCGGAGATGCAGGCAGAACTTGTGGAACTAAAAAAACGTGAAGCGCTTCTTCACAATATCGTCACGACCTACAACGATCGGGACGACTACATCACGAAGCTCGTCAAGCGCACCCGCGAAAAGCTTTCGGAACAGGAGCAGGCGAGGGTTGCCGAGCTCAAAGCAAAGATGTACACGGTCTATACGCCAATCGAGACCAATAATTTTCATGTTGCGAGGGCAAACATAGACTACTATAAAGAGAGTTTTGAGCAGAGCGTGTTTGATGTAAGTGCTAACCCCGATAATATTGGTGAGGTGCTGACGACTATCAGAGATACGGCAGATCTGTATGCAGGCGACGTTATCTGCTTAGACAATGTTGGGTACTATCTGGATTACGACAATATCTATCGTGTCGATGATTTTATGCAGTCCCGTGCCGAAGCCGAGCGCCAGCGTCAGGAGCAGATTGAGCGTGAACGGCAGGAGAAACTCGCTCGTCAGAAACGGTTGGCAGAAGAACAGCGCAGGCTGGAAGAACAGAAAAAGAAGAAGGAAGAGGAAACAGCAAAATCAGTGAAACCGAAGAGAAATAGAGGTTTGCACTGATAGAGAACAGGAGGTTCAATGAGAAGATATGAAGTCAGGACGACCACCGTAGAGGAGACTACGGACGAACAGATCAAGGCTCTCGCAGCCAGCTTCTACCCTACAATCCGGGCGTACTACGACACCGAGGAAGGGAAGAAGATGTTCGAGGACTACATGAACGAGGTAAACGGCGGGGAAGATAAGAAGCCTGCCGCTTAAACAACAATGCTTACCCGCCTCATTTCGGGGCGGGTAGATAGATTGTTAAAAGTATCACATATACTATTAAAAATATACCCGCCTTTTCGTGGGGTAGTAATAAAGAAGTATTCGACTGCTCCCGAAAGGTTGCGTATTTAAAGCACTTAAGATATTTTCCTGTAAGCGCCGCAATAGCAGCGCTTGGGGAAAATATCAGGTGTGCCAAACATTACGCAGCCTTTTTCTTTTTGTCGTAATCTCGTCTGTCAAGTATCGCTATGACCTTAAGGACGTTAAATCTGAAATGAATATCGACTTCCTGCTCACGGTGTCCGCTGGATTTGT